>CAYUYX010000044.1:4061-8213 GCA_964449495.1 uncultured Candidatus Bathyarchaeia archaeon | reverse complement strand
GGCCGAGCAGCTCGGCCCGGGCTGGGTGGTGGAGAGGCACCTAATGGACGGCGATGTGGTGCTCTTCAACCGCCAGCCCTCCCTCCACCGCATGTCCATAATGGCCCACAGGGTGCGTGTGCTGCCCTACAAGACCTTCAGGCTTCACCTCTGCGTCTGCCCGCCCTACAACGCAGACTTCGATGGAGATGAGATGAACCTCCACGTCCCCCAGAGCGAGGAGGCTCGGGCTGAGGCCATGCTCCTGCTCCAGGTGCAGGACCACATACTCTCCCCGAGGTTCGGAGGGCCGATAATAGGCGTCATAAGGGATTTCCTCTCCATGTCCTTCCTCCTCACCCGCAAGTCCACGTACCTCACGAGGGAGGAGGTCTCGAGGCTCCTCATCGCAGCGGGCTACGATGGCCCCCTCCCCGAGCCGGACATAAAGGAGCCTGTTGAGCTCTGGTCCGGCAAGAAGATATTCAGCATCTTCCTGCCCAAGGGCTTCAACTTCACGTTCAGGGCCAAGACGTGCAGGCCCGAGGTTTGTAGGGAGCGCTTCGGAGGTTGCCTGAGGGAGAGGTGCCCGTACGATGCCTACGTGGTGATAAAGGACGGTCAGCTCATCTGCGGCACGATAGATGGGAAGGCCCTGAGGCCCGAGCCAGGGGAGGGCCTGCTCCTCCACAGGCTCACGAAGGACTACGGGACGGAGTTCGCCAGGGCCTTCCTGAACAAGCTGTGCAGGCTGTTGAACGTCTTCGGGAGCATGAAGGGCTTCACCTACGGCTACGACGAGCTCAAGCTGCCCGAGGAGGTCAAGGAGGAGATAAGAGGCGTCCTCCAGAAGGCCGAGGAAGAGGTCATGAAGCTGATAGAGCAGTACAGGAGCGGGAAGCTCAAGCCTCTCCCCGGCATGTCGCTGGAGGAATCCCTGGAGAACTACATACTCGACATGCTCTCGAAGGCGAGGGACGAGGCGGGCAGGATAGCCGATATGGCGCTCAACATAGACAACGCGGGCATCATAATGACCAAGACGGGAGCAAGGGGCTCCAAGATAAACATAGGCCAGATGACCGCGAACGTCGGCCAGCAGTCCGTCAGGGGGCGCAGGATAACCAGGGGCTACTTCAACAGGACGCTCCCGCACTTCAAGCCGGGCGATGTATCCCCGAAGGCGAGGGGCTTCGTCTACTCGTGCTTCAGGGATGGCCTCGACCCCGTGGAGTTCTTCTTCCACGCCATGGGCGGGCGGGACGGCCTCGTGGACACGGCAGTGCGCACCCAACAGAGCGGCTACATGCAGCGCCGCCTCATCCACGCCTTAGAGCACCTCAGGGTCGAGTACGACGGGACGGTCAGGACGCCGGAGGGCCGGATAGTGCAGTTCCGCTACGGCGAGGACGGCGTGGACCCGGCTAAGAGCGACCAGGGGAGGGCCGTGAATATCCCGAGGCTCGTAGAGCAGCTGAGGCTCGAGATGGGCGCTGGCGAGCCCGCCCCGGAGGACTACATAGAGGCCCGCCTGGAGGAGGTCAAGGCGGAGCTGACGCCGGCCCTCGTGGAGGAGCTCAGAGAAGCCCTCCGCACGTCCGGCCTGGGCAAGGAAGGCGTGGATAGGGCCGTCGAGCTGACGGTCGAGCGGTACAAGAGGGCCCTCGTCGAGCCAGGGGAGGCCGTGGGCGTGGTGGCGGCCCAATCCATAGGCGAGCCCGGCACGCAGATGACGCTCAGGACATTCCACTACGCAGGCGTGAGAGAGCAGAACGTAACGCTCGGCCTCCCGAGGCTGATAGAAATCGTGGACGCCAGGAGGACGCCGTCCACGCCCGTCATGACCATATACCTCGACGAGGAGCACAGGAAAGATGAGCAGAAGGCCCGTGAGCTGGCGAGGGAGATTGTACACACGACCGTCCAGACGGTGGTCAAGGGGGAGATATACAGGGACGATGTCCGGGGGTACGCCGTTCTCCAGCTCGACGAGGAGATGATGGAGGACAGGGGCGTTACAGTCGAGCAAATCGTGGAGGCCATAGAGAAGGCCCTGAAGTGCGAGGTATTCGTCGAGGGCTCCGTGCTGTACGTCAAGCCCAGGGCCGATAAAGCGGAGAACAAGGCCCTCAGGAGGCTCATCGATAAGATACCGAAGGTCCACATAAAGGGCGTACCCGGCATAACCCGCGTAATCGTCGATGAGGACGAGGCCACGGGGGAGTGGATAATAAAGACGGATGGCTCGAACCTGAAGGGCGTCCTCGAGATGCCCGGCGTGGACCCGACGAGGACGATGACGAACAACATCCACGAGATAGCCTCCATCCTCGGCATAGAGGCGGCGAGGATGGCGATAATGAGGGAGGCAAAGGGCGTCCTCGAGGAGCAGGGCCTCGACGTGGATATAAGGCATATAATGCTCGTGGCGGACATAATGACCAACACGGGCGTGGTGAGGCAGATAGGGCGCCATGGGGTGGCCGGGGAGAAGGCGAGTGTCCTCGCAAAAGCGGCCTTCGAGACGCCCATCGCCGTCCTCGTCAACGCAGCCGTGAGGGGCGAGGTGGACGAGCTCAAGGGCGTAACGGAGAACGTCCTGATAGGCCAGCCCATACCGGTGGGGACCGGTGCCGTTACGCTCTTCATGAGCCTTGGGCCAGCGGGGAGGTCGAGCTGACATGTCCGTGGCGGAGCTCGCAAAGGCCATAGGGATGGCCGTTAGGACGGGCAAGGTGCTCTTCGGCTCGAAGAGCGCTATAAAGGCCGCCAAGCTCGGGAAGGCGAAGCTGATTGTGGTGGCCGAGAACTGCCCCGGGGAGATAAGGAAGGACATAGAGTACTATGCCCGCCTCTCCGGCGTGCCCGTGGTGGAGTTCAAGGGCTCGAGCTACGACCTCGGGCTGGTGTGCGGGAAGCCCTTCATGGTCTCCGCTTTAGTTATAAGAGACCCGGGTCTTTCCCGGATAATGGAGCTGGTGGAGGGGGAGAGGGGAGGTGCCTGAGGGGCCGAGGGTGAGGCTCACGGCCAAGGAGATAAGCCTCATAGCCCTCTTCGAGACGACGACGGGCGCCGCCGTCGAGGACTGCATAATCGACGATGAGAACGGGCGGATAATATTCGTCGTCAAGAAGGGCCACGTGGGCCTGGCGATAGGGAGGAAGGGGCGGAAGATAAAGCTCCTGGAGAAGCTCATGAGGAAGCGCCTCGAGGTCGTGGAGTTCTCCGAGGACGCCAAGGAGTTCCTGACTAATGCCCTCAAGCCCGTGGAGGTGCAGAGCATAAGGCTGACGGAGAGGCCCGATGGGCGCAAGATAGCCGTCATAACGGTCGACCCCAGGGACAAGGCCCGCGCCATAGGCAGGAACGGGCGGAACGCCGAGAAGCTCCGCATGCTGGCCCGCAAGTACTTCGGCATCGACAACGTCATGATAATATGATGCCCATCCCGAAGGGGGCTCCTCGGCCGCTAAGGCCTCTAAGTGGCCTTAAGAGACAACCCGCTCGCCCCTGGCCCCTCCTGCGCTATCCGATTTGGCCGTGGCCCGGGATGGAGGAGGATGAGCGCTAAAGGATAAAAGGGGGCTGCGCCACGCCCTCGGGAAAGAGAGGGTGAGTGCCCGATGGGAGGCTCCAAGTCGCCGAGGGGGGAGTTCGCAGCCCGCAAGCTCAGGCTGAAGCGCAAGAAGTTCAGGTGGAGCGAGTACTACTTCAAGCGCAGGATGCTCAGGCTGAAGGAGAAGTTCGACCCCATGGGCGGCGCCCCCATGGCCAGGGGCATCGTGCTCGAGAAGGTGGGCGTGGAGAGCCGGCAGCCCAACTCAGCCATCAGGAAGTGCGTGAGGGTGCAGCTCATCAAGACGGGGAAGGTCGTAACGGCCTTCCTGCCGGGAGACGGCGCCCTAAACGTGGTGGACGAGCACGACGAGGTCATAATCGTCGGCATAGGGGGGACGAGGGGGCGCTCTATGGGCGATATCCCGGGCGTGAAGTACAAGGTCATAATGGTGAACGGCGTCCCGCTCAAGGACCTCGTCACGGGCAAGCGGGAGAAGCCCATGAGGTGATGGGGATGAGCAAGCGGAAGGCGGGCAAGAAGGAGGCAGGGGAGAGCGAGGTGGCGCCTTCTCCAGGCGAGGTGAGGCTCTTCGGGAAGTGGAGCTTCAGGGGGG
>CAYUYX010000044.1:0-4051 GCA_964449495.1 uncultured Candidatus Bathyarchaeia archaeon | reverse complement strand
GGTAACGGGCAAGCGTGAGAAGCCCATGAGGTGAGCGGGTTGAGCGAGGAGATAAAGCTCTTCGGGAAGTGGAGCTTCAGGGGGGTGGAGGTCCGGGACCCGGGCCTTAAGCGCTACATCTCCCTCAAGCCCGTCTACTGGCCCCACAGCATGGGGCGCCACGAGCACAGGCGCTTCGGGAAGGCGGAGGTCAACATAGTGGAGCGCTTCATAAATCAGCTCATGAGGCCCGGGCGCAACACGGGCAAGAAGGCCAAGGCCATAAAGCTCGTCCGCAACGCCTTCGAGCTCATCCACGCCAGGACAGGCGAGAACCCAATACAGGTCCTCGTGAGGGCCATAGAGCACTCCGCCCCCTGCGAGGACACCACGCGCATCGCCTACGGGGGCATCGTATATCACGTGTCCGTCGACATCTCGCCCCAGAGGCGCGTGGACCTGGCCTTAAGACATCTGGCGGAGGGCGCCCGCATGGCGGCCTTCAGGAACCCGAAGTCGCTTGAGGAATGTATAGCAGACGAGCTCATCTTGGCCAGCAGAGGCGATATGCGAAGCCACGCCGTCCAGAAGAGGCACGAGATGGAGCGCATAGCCGAGGCGAGCCGATGAGGGGCTCCTCTTGGCTGGCGCCCCCTCTCCTCAAATAGAATTGATGCTTAAAGAGCTGACGAAGATAATATTGTCGGCGGGAGAGAGGGTAGCAGTATTCATAGATGGCTCAAATCTCTTTCACGCCTGCAAATCTATAGGCGATTTCAAGATTGATTTAGTTAAACTCGTGAGAGAGCTCGTGGGGGAGAGACGATTGGTAAGGCCTTACTTCTACACGGCCTTTAACCCGTCGAAAGAAGAACAGGTGAGGTTCCTTCATGCCTTAGAACGCCAGGGATTCCTGGTGAAAGCCATCCCTCTTAAGAGGAGAGGAGATAGGTTCATCGAGAAAGGTGTTGACGTCGCCTTGGTTACCGACGTAGTTGCATTAGCTTTTAGAGATGCATACGATACTGCCATTCTCGTCTCAGGAGATTATGATTTCATAGAGGCGATACGCATAGTGATGTCCTTGGGCAAGAAAGTGGAGGTCGCCATGTTCTCTCAAGCTACAAAATCCAGAGCTGAAAAGAGCTGCGGATAAATTTGTGCCGTTAGAGGAGTTAAAGGACCTAATTCGCAAAACGTAGTTATTTTACCGGGCTACAGCACCCGGGTGCTGTAGCCCGGTTAGTTCTTTTCACCATAGAGGAATGTGAGGCGGTATATAAGCCTTTCTGCTCGCAAGGTCATCGAATAACATCGAAGAACTCAGAGACATAAAGCTTCTATCACGCAGCTAAGCATGAGTTCTACGATATCCTTGCGCTTCCTCTCGTGCTCCTCCTCGTATCTCGGCTCCCATATATCTGTAACGAGGTCCCCGGCGTAAAAGAGCGCAGCTATCTCCTTCCCACGGAAGCTCGCCACGGAGAAGAGGGCCGCTGCTTCCATATCGACGCAGATGGCGCCCAGGCCCATGAAGAGCTCTCTCTTCAACCTCGTTTCTCTATAAGGCGCATCTGTGGTCCATACCGCCCCACGGACATAATTCACGCCCATCGCCTTCAAGGCCTTTTCCAGCGCTTGTAGAAGCCCTCGGCTTGGATAGGCGAACATCGAGGGCTCTTGATAATGATAGGATGTCCCCTCATCTCTTATGGCCTTCTCCGGCAGGACGATTTGCCAACGTCTTATCTCCGGCTTTAACACGCCGACGCCGCCGAAGAATATGGCCTTCTCCACGCCGAGGGCCATGAGCTCCTCAAGGACCATCGATGCTGTGGGAGCTCCTACCGGCAGATAGGTGAAGCATAGAGGGATGCCCTCATGCTCAAATATATAGATAGGGTGCTCCACATCGAGGAAATCGCAGGTTTCCACGTCATATCTATCTTTCAGTATATCGAGAGCTCCGGTGTATCTGAAGGAGAGCAGGGCCTTCTTGGGGAGTTCCGGTTTCTTCCGTTTCCTCACCGTTTCTATGAGGCGTATGTAATCTCTTGGACTTATTATAGCCTCATCAGAGGGCCTCCCGAGGAGGAGCGGGATGAGCTTCTCCTGCAAGGCCCTACCCACGGGGCTCTGGAGAGCGCCTTTAAATAAATCCCGAGTACCTCTTCCACTGGTGGAGCAATCGTATGGAGAGCGCCCCAGACCAGGGGAGGTCCGTTAAGGATATCCTTGAGGAACTCGTCGGGGAGCTAAGGCTCCTCATAAAGCTGTTGCGTCGGCAGGAGAGGGTGATAGTCTTCATAGATGGGCCAAACCTCTACGCTGCTAAGAAACCCTTTGGCATAAAGGTGGATTATTTCAAGCTCGTGAGAGAGCTCGTTGGAGAGAGGCGATTGATAAGGCCTTACTTCTACACGGCCTTTAACCCATTTAATGAAGAAGACAAGGAGCAGATGATGAAGTTCTTGTCCGTTCTGGAGCGTGGTGGTTTTGGCGTGAAGGCCCTGCCCCTCCGCATGAGGGAGGGGCGCCTCGTCGAGAAGGGCGTGGACGTGGCCATAGTAACGGACATGCTCGTCCTGGCCTTCAGGAACGCTTACGATACGGCCATACTGGTGAGCGGCGACACGGACCTGGTCGAAGCTGTGAGAGCCATAAAGGCGATGGGGAAGCGTGTGGAGGTCGCCATGTTCAGCCACGTGGCCGGCGAGGAGCTGAAGAGGGCGGCCGACGTCTTCATCCCCCTCGAGAGCATATTGGATAGGATTAGGCTCCAGGCCTGATGGCACGACCCCATCGCCCACGAAATGCCTATAGGCCTCCCGCCGCACCCCACCTCGGCGGGCGGTGATGAGCCCAACCTCGCTGAAAGATGATTGAGGTCTTGAGTGCCGAGCCCGCCATGATTAAAGTTTATAAGGGAGCAAAGCGGCGTCTGTAACGCTTCTTTCCCAAAGCTTAATAATACGGGGCTGGCCGTGGGGTGGGAGTTATGGGGAAGATTAGGGTAGCCATAGCGGGAGTGGGGAACTGCGCATCCGCCCTCGTCCAGGGCGTCTACTACTACCGGAACGGCTGCGACCTGCCGGGCCTCATGCACGAGGACTTCGGGGGCTACAGGGTGAGCGATATAGAGTTCGTGGCCGCCTTCGACGTGAACAAGGAGAAGATTGGGCGGGACCTGAGCGAGGCCATCTTCGCCGAGCCCAACTGCTGCGCCAAGTTCGCAGACGTGCCGAAGCTGGGCGTCGAGGTCCTCCCGGCTCCCATCCTCGACGGCGTGGCCCCACACATGGTGGAGCCCTTCAGGGCCTACGGGGATGGCGATGGCGTAGAGCCCGTGAACGTGGCCGAAGTGCTGAAGGACGTGGGAGCCGATATGCTCTTGTGCTTCGTCCCAGTGGGCAGCTACAGGGCCACCCGCTATTACGCAGAGGCCTGCCTGAAGGCTGGCGTGGCCTTCGTGAACTGCATACCGGAGTTCGTGGCCTCCGACCCGGAGTGGGCCAAGCGCTTCGAGCGGGCGGGCCTCCCCATAGCAGGGGACGACATAAAGAGCCAGGTGGGCGCCACCATCGTGCACAGGGCGCTCGTCGACCTGCTCGTGAGCAGGGGCGCAAAAGTGCTTGAGACGTATCAGCTCAACATAGGGGGCAACACGGACTTCCTCAACATGACGGTCGAAGAGCGCTTGAAGACGAAGCGGATAAGCAAGACGGAGGCCGTTACGAGCTTGGTCCCCTACGAGATGCCGACCCGCATAGGCCCATCCGATTACGTGCCCTTCCTCGGCGATACGAAGATATGCTACATATTCATAAGGGCACTGAAGTTCGGCGGAACGGAGCTGACCATCGATTTGAAGCTCCGCGTCGAGGACTCGCCCAACGCCGCTGGCGTGGCCGTGGACGTGATAAGGGCCGTCAAGCTGGCGCTGGACAGGGGCATCGCTGGCCCGCTCATAAGCATCTCCGCCTGGGCCTTCAAGCACCCGCCCGTGCAGGTCCCCGATTCCGTGGCGAAGCGGTGGGTCGAGGAGTTCATAGAGGGCAAGAGGGAGCGTTGA
>CAYUYX010000043.1:1801-8224 GCA_964449495.1 uncultured Candidatus Bathyarchaeia archaeon | reverse complement strand
GGGGGCTCGGGGCAGCCTGGGGCGTGGCCGGTGCGCGCGGGGCCTGCGGTCTCACGAGCATGGACGAGGAGAGCATATCGACCCGGCGGGATAGGGCCTCAAGCCTCGACGATAGGGACCTGAGGTTCTCCCTCAGCTCTCTCACAGAGCCCACCTCGTTGAGCAGGGGCCTGACGGCCATCAGCTCGCTCTCCAGAGCGGACAGCCTGTCCTCGAGAGCCGCTATGCGGTTGAGCAGCTCTTCTGCCAGCACATCTCCCCCCGTGCTCGGACCTCCCCGCCTCACGGGCCTACGAGGGGAGGGCAGGGCCTCGAGGACGCCTTCTTCCCCCACGACGAGCAAGCCCGTGGAGCGCTTCTTCAAGACCTCCGTGTCCACGAAGGGTGCTGCGGCTTTTGGGACGGCCACGTAGAGGAACTCGCATTCCCCGCGGAGCGCCGAGGCCCTCATAACCGCATCCATGAAGCTCCCCCTGTCCCCCAGGGCCCTCCCATCGAGGAGGACCACGAAGGCCAGGCCCCCAGGCCCCTCGAACGCCATATCAGGTTCTTCCCCGAGCTCGGGGAGCTCATCACGGCTGAGGAGGCGGAAGCCACGGGAGGAAAACCACTTCTCGAGGGCCTCCCTCAGGCCGCCCATGACTATCACGGCCTGAACTTCATCCACCCCTCCATGTGCTCCCACGACCACTCGAACCTGTCTGGGACGGCGTAACCGTATATTATGCACCCACGCCAGACGCTGAACTTAGGCTCGCTCGCCATCTCGACGGAGACGCCCTCAAGGCCCTTCTCCCTGAGCAGGAGCCTCATCTTGGCTACAGCATCTACGGCCACGTCCTCGAGGCCCTGGGGGACGCTCCACTGGAAATTGCCCCCCGATAGGAGGACTTTCCTATACAGGTAGGGCTGGAGCTCGACGGGGCACTTCTCAACGGCCTCTATGATGGCCTCCCCGAAGTCCAGCATGCCCCGGAAGAGCACATCGCCAATCTTCACGTCCCTTGGCCTCGGCATCCCCCGGCTGAAGTAGGACTGGAATATCTCGTGGTTCGGGTCGAAGACGTACTCGCCTATGAGGAAGCGGGCCCAGCTCTCCTCGCCCAAATCAATCGTTATGCGCGTCCCGGGCACCCGGTAGACCGCCCTGAAGCGCTCTGGGTCGGCTTTGGCGGCCCTTATGGCCTCATCGAGGTTACGTGGCACGAGCCCTATGGCCTCCTTCACCTGGCGTACGATTGTCTCCTCCTTCGCCAAATCGCCGTAACCGGCATCGTAGAGCACCTGGCTCGTGATGGCGTTCGCATCACCACCGCCGCGGTTCAAGGCCACTATGGCCCTCCTGACCGGGTACCGGGAGACGGGGCACACCTGGGTGTTCCCGTGCCCTGATTCCACCACGACGCACGTGGGCGTCTTATGGGCGATTGCGACCGCCAGGGGCTGTGGTATTATGGTCGCCGCCCTCACCAGGCCTGTCTCGGCGTCTACGCGCTCGTGTATCTCGAAGAGGCGCTCGTACATGTAGCGTGGCGCAACGGCGGAGAGGCTTGCGCATACGTAGAAGCCGTTGAAGTCAGGGTCTGCCTTCGGCCTGAAGCGCTCGAGCCCGAAGCGGGTCAGCTCCTCTATGACACGCCAGGCCCGCTCGTCGCCCCTCTCTATCACGCCGTTCCGCATGGGGTACACGAGCCTCTCGGCCAGCTCCTCCCTGGCGCCCAAAAATTGCGCTATCTCATCGCCTATCACGACATCACGGGGCTTCCCCATGAGCTGGAACATTATCATGCTCTCGTCTGGGAAGTAGCCCCTGTTCTCCATCACCTCCGGGCGCTCCCCGCACGTTATCGGGCCATACTTGTAGAAGCTCGTCCCGTAGTCCTCCCCGAACGTGAACTTGCGCTTGTACTCCGCCTCGCTCAAGCCCCTCTTCCCCCTACGCCCTTGGCCATCTGGCTCCCTAAGGCCTTTCCCCACCGACCTATGTAAAAGCCGTATTAAAGCGGCCGGTCGCCCGAGGCGGATGGAGCGAGAGGGGGAGCCCGGTGAAAGTGGTAACAGAAGAGGCCGAGGAATTCACGTTCTTAATGCGCCCTCTCGGTGCCTAAGGCTTTTTAAAAGGCCAGAATGACGTATGAGGAGAGGAGGGCTGATGTTAAGGGCACTTCACATAAGCGGTTTCAGGGCCATAAGGGAGCTTGATGTAGATAAGTTGGGCCAGGTGAACGTGCTGATAGGGAGGGCCGGCTGTGGCAAGAGCTCCGTCCTCGAGGGGCTGGCTGTGGCGGCCTTCGTGCTCTATGGGTCTGAACAGCCCGTTTCGAAGGGGGCCTTAGACATGCTGAAGTATGTCGCAGCCAGGCATGGGGCCTCGTCCTCTCATTATTACGCTGGCCTATCCATAGAACTCGGCCTAATACCGGCCAAGAGGCTTTCCTTCAATTACGTCGGGAGCTTCAGCACGTCTCTTACGGGCATGGATGGGAAAAGTGTTAGAATAGATGTGGCCCTCCATGAGAGGGAGTGCAGCGTAAAGCGATGCTGGGTAGAAATAGAGGGAGAGGCTCGGGAGCTGGGCGGACTGCCCGCACGCCACTACATCAGCGAGTTAGAGGACATGGCCATTAACTCCTTAGCAGGCCTGGTATTCATAGATGGTATATTCATGCGATGCGTCTTCGACCTACCGGGCCCCTGGGAGAAGTTCTTCACGGAGGGTTATGACAGGAGGGCATGTGAAGCGCTTACGGAAGTCCTCGGCGTAGAGGTGGAGGACATGAGGACGATACCGCGGGGCGAGGGACGGTTTGATGTGCTCGTATCCGTGCGCTCCGGGGAGAGGACGCAGAGGCTATTCTTAGGCGATATGGCGGAGGGTGCGAGGGGCCTCCTATCCGTGATTTTAGGAGCCATCTACGTGGGGGAGAAGGGGACGTTATTAATGGAGGAGCCGGAGATGCACCTTCACCCACTGGGCATGGTCAGTTTGGCCGACTTGATAGCCGATATCTCAAAGCGCCTTGGACAGCAAGCCTTCATATCAACCCATAGCATGGAGATGGCCGATGCTATCTCTAAGGCCTGTGAGAAGAGAGGAGCAGAATGCCGTATCATATTCCTCCACAGGAGGCCGGATGGCTTTGTGGAAGCCAGGGTGCTCATGAATAATCAATATCGTGAGCTAAGGGAGATGGGCTTAGACCTCAGGACGGTTCCCGAGATATTGTAGAGGGTTGCTTATGAGCGTGGCCGAGCTCTTAGACGAGGAGGCCGTAAGAGCGCTCATGAAGAGGCGGAAGAAAGCCGATATAACAGCCGTTGGAGAGGGGAAGACAGATAGGATATTTCTTGAGGAGCTCGTAAAACTCGTGGAGCCAGGTCTCGTGGTGGCCTATATGCCGGCCACGGGCAAGGATTTCATGGCCGATGTCATCATAGGGATATCCCTATCTCTTCAAGCCATCGTCTCCAAGACAGAGCACAGGATTAAAATGATAATGAGGGATTGTGATGATAAAAGGCCGGGCGTAATCCTCAGGAGCGTGCTAAATTCCTTGAGAGCCCGTGGGGAAAAGGTAGATGAGCTTTGGAAGGAGGGCCATGTGCTATTGGCTAAGTGGGGCATTCACCACCTAATTGTTTTGGCCCTCGGGGCCTACGGCGATGAAGCGCTCAAGGCGTTTGGCGTGAAGAGATATCAAATGGAGGATTACGCCCTCTTATGCCTCGTCAGGAGGCCCGAGCTAATAGGACTAAAGCCGTCCGATATCGAGGGCCTAAGGGGGGAGACGAGCAAGGATGTCCTTGAGGCGATAGCCGAGAGATGTGGGAGAAGGCACGAGGAGCTGTTGTCCTACGTGCTAAGAAAGGCTCGAGAAGAGGGCCTGCTCAAGATTGTCTTAGGGGGGCTATACGACGAGCTTAAGCGGGCATTAGAGGAGGCGAGGAGAGAAGCAGCAAGATAATAGAGTTCTAACATCGGGACTTCAATCTATCCGTTATCACGGCCGGGCAGACACGCAATACGCCCGGCATCTCGCTTATCTCACGGATTATGCTCTCCATCTCTTCCTCGTCCTTCGCCCATATCTCGAGCATTATCTCGTGGTCCCCAGCGGTTATCCATGCGGATTTCACGTAATCCTTAGAAGCCAGCTCACGGGCTATCCTGATGAGCGCACCGGGTTCTACATCAACGCCCGTCAGGGCCAGGACGGAGAAGCCAAGCGCCCTCGGGTCCACGACGGCCGTATAACCCAAGATGACGCCCCGGCTCTCGAGCTTGAGGACGCGCTTCCTCACGGCCACATCGCTCATACCGAGGGCCCTGGCCATCTCCTTGAAGGAGGCCCTCCCGTTGGCCATGAGCATGTTCACTATGGCCTTGTCCTTCTCGTCCAGGGTCCGACCACGTTCCCTCCTGCGCACGAGCGGCCCTCCTAATCGCCGTACAAACCCACGCGCTCGCTTATTTAACTATAATAGCGAAAAACAAATTCTTTTGTTCGGTATCCGCTCTCATCTCAGAACTCGACGAACTTATCCCGTGGGCAACCGCAGATGGGGCACCTATCCGGCGCCTCGCCGACGGCCGTGTAACCGCACATGGGGCAGATGTATATCTTGCCTATATCGGCATCCCTCCCCTGGAGAACGGCCTCCCTGGCCTTCGAGTAGAGCTCGGCGTGTATCTTCTCGGCCTCGAGGGCGAAGCGGGTCGTCCTCTGGGCGCCTTCCTCGCCCTGGAGCTTCGCCGCCTCGTGATAGACAGGGTACATCTCCTCTACCTCGAACGTCTCGCCAGCCACGGCGGCCCCGAGGTTATCCGCCGTCCCCTTCACCTCCCCGAGCTCCATCAGGTGGTTCTTGGCGTGGACGAACTCGGCGTAGGCGATGGCCTTGAACAGCCTTGCCACGTTGGAGAAGCCCTCTTTCTCGGCCTTCTCTGCGAAGATGAGGTAGCGCATGTGCGCCTGGCTCTCGCCGGCGAAGGCGTCCTTGAGGAAGCGCTTCGTCATCTCCCTCACGTTCCCGCACCCGCTTTTCGGTTCGACTTATAGCTTATAAGTTTTTCCTATCTATCTATTTGGTTAGATTTCCGAACTTATCCTTATACGCCCGGAGAAGCAGGATAGGGGTGGTGAATGGCGTGCTTTCCCTACTACCGCTGGACCTCAAGAAGGTGCCCAAGGAGGAGCTGCACAAGCAAATCCTGAGGGCGGGCATAATAGCCGAGCTGGATGCCATAAGCCTCTACGAGCAGCTGGCCGCTATGGCGGAGGACGAGCTCGTGAGGGCCGTCCTCTTGGATATCGCAAGAGAGGAGAAAACGCACGTCGGGGAGTTCCTGGCCCTCCTCCTCGAGCTCGATGAAGAACAAGCCAGAGAGCTTGAGAGAGGCAGGGAAGAGGTCAGGGAGCTGAGGAGAGAGCGCTGAGGGACCCGGAGACGGCGAGGGAGAAGGCGGCTCATCAGCAGTTAGTTAACCTAACCAAAAGGTTTATTAACCTAAAAGATAAGGTAGCTCTGCTCAGGAGCTGGTAGCGAGATGACCGAGAGACTTCAGGTGTACCGGTGCAATATCTGCGACAACATCGTGCTCGTCGTGCGCCCCGGGGTCGGGACGCTCGTGTGCTGTGGCCAGCCCATGAGCCTCCTGGCCGAGAAGACGGGCGGTCCAGGCGAGGAGAAGCACGTCCCGGTGGTCGAGCGCGCTGGCGATGTGGTGCGCGTGAGGGTGGGCTCCGTTGAGCACCCCATGGAGGAGGGCCACCTCATAGAGTGGGTTGAGCTCATCGTGGGCGATGAGGTTCACAGGCGCTTCTTCGGGCCCGGCGATAAGCCAGAAGCTGAGTTCAAGGTGGCAAGAGCCGGAAAGCTTATGGCCAGGGCTTTCTGCAACAAACACGGCCTCTGGAAGATAGAGCTCTGAGGAACTGGCTTAGGCTTAGTATCCCTCTTTTTCCAAGGCCTCTCGCACGGCATCCCTTATTATGTATTGCCCCTTGTGGAGGACGGCGTCCCCGAGCTCCGGGTCTATGCTCATGCTGGCCAGGCACGGGTACGTGTGGTGCGCCCTGGCCAGCTCCTCCCAGAGGGCCTCCTGAGGCTCCACCGGGAGCCCCACGAGCTTCTCGGCTATGTACCAGGTCGAGCCACAGGGGCTCCCCTTGAGCACCTCCACACGCCTGATGACGCCCCCACGGACATCTATCCTCAGCCTCGGTCTCCCGAAGCGGGAGGCGAACTCATCTATGTACGGGTCCCCGACCTCCTCGAGACTGCAGAGGGGCTTTGGGAAGGCGTAGGCCAGGCCGGCTTCCTCGAGCTCTTCCTCCATCTGCTTCCTCAGGCCCGGCGGGACCCAGCTCGAATCGCAGAGCGCCACGATGGCCGCCTTGGCCCTGGCCCTCATGGCCAGGG
>CAYUYX010000043.1:0-1791 GCA_964449495.1 uncultured Candidatus Bathyarchaeia archaeon | reverse complement strand
CAGGGATGGCACGAGCGCCTGGAGCTCCTGGGGGAGGCCGAGCGAGAGGACGAGGTCGCACTCCGCGATGTCCCCCGGCAAGAAGGCCTCCGGCTCATCTAAGACGGCCTCCAGAGAGGGGGCCTCCGAGAACTCGTGGACGCCCCATATCCACTCCGGGAGGCCGTGGGAGCAGATGGTCTCGATGACCCTTAGGCCGTACTCGTCGCCCTCCATGAGGAGAGCCAACACCCGCACCATGCCGCTATCTCCTCGCCCAGGGCCCGCTTAGCCCGTCGGGCAAGCCCTTAATCGCCCTTTCTCGAGCACATGCCGGGGAGACGCGGAACCGTTCTCTAAGCGGCAACCCGAAGAATGGCCGCCTGATAGGCGAGCGAGGGCCTCCGGAACCCGCCGCACCCGCATCCCGTCCTCCGGGCGATACGGGCCTCTTCATCGGCCCCACGGCTATCGGGCAAGCTCGAGATAAGCCTTATGCTAAATAGTTCTGTTGGATAGTGCGGTGTCGAATGGGGAAGGCGCCCCGCTATTCAACAGAACTGCTAATAAATGGGTGTGGGAGAGCTACGCGAAGTTGGAATGGCCTTTCCAGACGTCCTCCTCCGTCATGCCGAGCCTGTGCATGAGCTCCGCTATCAGGCTGTCGAGGAAGACCATGCAGGCGTTCTCGAACATGGTCCCGAGCGGGGTGAGGGGCTCCTTCTCGCCCCTCATCTGCCTTGCTATGTAGTCCCTGCGCCTCGCAATCTTCGTCCGGCCCTTCACGACCACCACCAAATCCGCCATGCGGCCGAGCTCGGATTCCGGATGGGAGGTTATGGCCACCACCCTGGCCCCGGCCTCTTTAGCCGCCTTAGCGGCCGTTATGGTACCGAGCGTTTCCCCCGAGCCGGAGACGGCCACAAGGATATCGCCCTCACGGGCCGGGGGGGTTATCGTCTCGCCCACCACGTAGACGTTGAAGCCCATGTTCATGAGCCTGAGGGCGAAGGCCCGGCCCACGAAGCCGCTCCTCCCCATGCCGGCCACGAATATCTTGTGGCCCTTCTCCCTGGCCTCTACGAGGAGCTTTATGAAGGCCTCCACCTGCTTCGGGTCGAGCTCTTCTATGGCCTTCTCCGCCCCCCTCAGTATCTCCTGAGCGGCCTCCCTGAGGGCCTTTAGCCCCACGAGCTCCAACAAGGCCCTCCCGTGCGGGACGCACGTACAAGCCTTAAAAAGCCTTCCTCACACGTCCTTTGTCAGAGCAGGCCCTCGAAGAAAGACGCCACATAAGGGAGGATGAGGGGGAAGCAGACGAGCATCCTCACGTAGATGGACATGAGGACCCCGTACATCACCACTAATAGGGCCAGGTAATCTCGCCCTCTCATGCGGAGCACATATAGGCTCGTCCTCCGCCCGGCCCCCCAGGCCCTCGATTCCATGGCCTCCGCCATGGCCCAGGCCCTCGTGATGGCGTTCACTATGAGGGGGACGAGCACAGGGATGTAGCGCTTCGCCCTCGTTACGAAGTTCCCCTTATCGAGCTCGAGGCCACGGGCCCTCTGGGCATCGAGCGTTATCCTCGCCTCCCTGGCCATCACGGGCGTGAAGCGGAGGGCCGCCCGGAACATGAAGCAGAACCAGTATGGGATGCCCATCTGCTCTAAGGCGAGGCTGAGGTCATCCGGCGATGTGGTTAGCGTGAAGATGGAGAAGCTCGTTACGAACACGAGGAAGCGCACGGCCAAGACGAGGACACGCTCGATATCGCCCGTGCTAAGCGTGCGGTGGGGCCACCAGAGGGTG
>CAYUYX010000042.1:0-8279 GCA_964449495.1 uncultured Candidatus Bathyarchaeia archaeon | reverse complement strand
GCCCTACGGCACCCCTCGCTCTCGCGGGCCGTCATGTCGAGCACGACGGCCCGCCTCGTGTCCCCGGCTATGCCGGAGTGGGGCTCTACCACGAAGCTATCGAGGCCCTCGGAGAGCCAGTGGTAGCGCCTGGCCGTCCTATCCGGGGGGCTCATGCCCTGCTGGACGACCGCCCAGGAGCCGTCCTCGGCCAGGAAGAGGGCGTGGTGGTAGAGCGTGTAGCCGTCCTGGACGGCCGCATTATCCACCTTTGCGCACATCCGGCTCGCATAGATGAGGCGCTTGCGCTCCTCCTCGCCCAGGCCGAACAGCTCGACGGCCCTCTCTATATCGTCCGGTGTAGCCTTAGAGCGCCTCCCCTTCCCCCCGCAGACGGCGAGGCCGTGCTCCTCCGGTCGGACGGCCTGTCTAAGGACGGCCGTTAATACGGTCGTTATGCCTGAGGAATGCCAATCGAAGCCGAGGACGCAGCCGAGGGCCTGGAACCAGAAGGGGTCGGAGATGCGCCTCAGGAAGGCCTTAGGGCCATGCTCCTCGACGAGGAGGAGCACTATGGCGTTTGCCAGGCGAGTCATCCTGGCCATCAGCCACCTGGGCACGCCTCCCCGGTGGAGGGGAAGCTCCGCCAAGCCCGTGCGTCTCAAGGGCCCATGTAGAAGGCCAGCCTATCCCCTTTAAATGCTCCGGCCCCTTAGCCGAGCACGCTCTCAGAGGGCGCCCACGCCGAGGCGCTCAGACCCGGTAGAAGTAAGCCGTATCGGAAGGCCTGCTTGCCTCCAGCTCGCCCGTGATTGGATTCACCTTGAGGCCTAAGGCCTCCAGGGCCTGGACGCCTATGACCTCTCTCACGCCGGGGAAGGTGGCCGCCAGGATGGGGGCCTCACGACCTTCCATCCTCAGCTTGGCCATGTATATCCTGGCCTCCACCACCCTTCCATCGCCGAGCTCCACGTTAGCCGTAAGCGGGCCCAGGGCCCCCACGGCCATGAGCTTCTCCTCCTCCAACATGGTGTAGGTGGCCCCCGTGTCCACGAGCACGCCGCGGAGCTCCATCTCGCCCCTCGGGCCCAGGAGGACGGCGTCTACGTAAACGTGCTCCATCCCCGGCCCCCTCGCCTTTAAAAAGGGCGTCATGTGTTATAAATATAGCTGTCCTAAATTTTAATGCCCTTGAGACGGGGGCCTCCTGCCTACCGGCCTCCCCTCCCTGTCTATCTCGCCCGCCCTTATGCGTGTGGTGGAGATGGGCTTCCCGTTGCAGGCCCTCACGAGCGGTATGACCACGATGTCCAGGGGCTTCAGGCCCCTCCTCGCCCTGAGCTCGTTTATCTCCCTCGCCCCGGGCTCCGTCTCCTCGCTCACCACTATCGCATCGTACCCGCCGTCCCAGGCGGGCGGCCCATAGGGGTCGTTCAGGGCGATGACCTCCGCCCTGTGAATAAGCCCTTCCCGCATGAGGAAGGCCGTGAACTCCGCCAGGCGCTCTTCGTAGGGGGCTATCTCGTGGGGCTTCCCGAGGCTCCTGGCGAACTCGTCCGTCGTGAGGCCTATGACGACCCTCTCGCCCACCTCGAAGGCCTTCTTCATGAGCGCCTCATGGCCTTTATGGAGCATATCGAATGTCCCGCCCACGCCCACCAGCCTGTAGGGCCTATCGGATGGCATGGCAAGCCCTCCCTCAGCCCTCAGCGCCGAACCTGACCCATGCCCCAAAGAGGAGGCCCAGAAGGAGCAGGCCGCCGCCGCTGGCCACGAGGAATATCTTTGTGGGCTCGAGGCCGAGCGATAGCTTCCCCGGGAAAGCTATGGCGCCGAGGGGCGTGAGGGCGAGGAGCAGGCCGAGGGAGACGAACGCCAGGCCGGGGACCACGAGCGCCAGAATGAAGAGCTTCTTGTCCTCCCCGGCTATGCTGGCCTCCCTAACGTCGGCTGGCACCACCGAGGGAGCGGCCTTAGATACGGCCTCGATGAGCGGGGGGGTGAGGAATAGCATGAAGGGGAGCATGGTTGCGAACCACCAGAGCGTAAGGCCGACGGATAGCACGGCTATCTGGCCCGGGGTGAGCACGAGCACGCCGAGGGCGCACTTCGTGAGGAGGTAGAGGACGGCCACTATGGCGTTTGCGAACAGGAGCATGGCGCTGGACAACACGATGAACCTGCGCCAGGAGAAGCGCCCCTTGAGGAAATAGCCGAGGAAGTAGAAGCCTATGAAGTTGCCTGGGACTGCTGCGGTGAGGCTTGGTATGTAGAGGCAGCCGTGCTTTATGGAATCGCAGATGAGCGTCCCCACCGCTGCGCCAAGGCCGGCTGGCAGGGGGCCGAAGACAACGGCGAAGACGGCTGGTATCACGACGGCTGGCCTGAACTGCCCCATGCCCCAAGGCGACTCGATGTAGGCCGTGGCGAAGGAGAAGACGGCGTAGAGGGCTGCGCAGACGGCGGTCGCCGCCACTCTGATGGATGTCATGGTGGGCTGAGGCTTGGCCTTGACTCCGGCCTCGGCCCCCGAGCTCATGCCACCACCCCATCTAGGAGAAATTCTCCAACCAAATATTTATTTTGCCAAAAATCTATATAGAGGTATATAGATGAGCTTAAGAAAGGAGGGCCCTGAGAAGCCCTGGATTGCCGTCCAAGCTGGTTGAGGCCAGCAGGGGGGCCCTGAGGGAGGCAGCCGAGGTCGTGAGGAGAGGGGGGCTTATCGTGTACCCGACGGATACCGTTTACGGCCTCGGCTGCGATCCCCTCAACGCCAGAGCCGTCAGGCGTGTCTTCGAGGTGAAAGGGCGGGGGGCTAGGCCTCTCCCCGTGCTAGCGTCCAGCATCGAGGATATCGGGAGGATAGCAGAGCTGAGCGACGCCGCCCTCCGCTTGGCCGAGGCCTTTTGGCCAGGCCCCCTCACGCTCGTCCTGCCCCGCAAGCCCGTCCTGCCGAGCGTCCTGACGTGCGGCCTCCCCTCCGTGGGCGTGAGGATACCGGGCCACGGCTTCGCCATCGAGCTCGTCCGGGCCTGCGGGGGCCTGCTCGTCGGGACGAGCGCAAACAAGAGCGGGCGTCCCCCGCCACGCACGGCTCGGGAGGCCCTTGAGGAGCTGGGCGGGCTCGTCGAGCTCGTCATAGACGGCGGGCCCACGCCCCTGGGTATCCCGTCTACCGTGCTCGACCTGACCGGGCCCGAGCCCAAGCTCTTGAGGGAGGGGCCGGTAAAAATAGGCGATATCATGAGCGCCCTCAAGGCCGCTGGGAAACCTTAGAAGGGCCTAAGCCTCCTATAGATAGAGGGTCTCCCCTTCTCCTCAGCGCTCTTGGGCGGTTTCCTCGCCAGCAGCATGGAGGACAGGCATAACAATATGCCTATCCCGCCCATAGAGCCCGTCAGGCCCGCCAGGAAGGCCAGGAGGAAGTCCAGGCCCCTTATCGCCCTCGATACGAGCTGTATCAGGAAGCCGAGGAGGCCCGTCCCACAGCCGAGCCTCACGAGCAGCTTCCCCGTCGTCAATCTCTCACGGCTGATGAGGATGCCCCCTAAGACGGCGGAGGCCCCTCCGAGGGAGGCGAAGAAGCTCAGCACGAGGAGAATCCAGTAAAAGATGGCGTCGTAGGGGGCCGGGACGAGCTCGGCGAGGAGGCCGAGGAGGAAGCCGTAGAGGCCCACGCTGCCCACCACACCGCCTGCGAGGAGGAGCGCTCCGCCTATGATGGCTAAGGCGGCTGGGACCAAGAGCGCCAAGCTCGCACACCCCCCTGGCCTTCAATAGGCCGCAAAATAACTCTTCAACCAGCCTGCGCCGGGAATCACGGCCGTGCCGCCGGATTGGCCAGGCACCTCCTACATCTGTCTCCATGGGGAAGCTGGCCTACCCGTCATATGCAAAAGAAAGGCGGGGCGCCCCGAGCCCGTTGAGCCGGCCTTCTCCCCACGATAGGCGGTTAACCCCTGGCTTTCAGCCTGAAGGCTATGGCGGAAGCGGCGACGGCCGCAAGGGCCACCGCACCAGCCACGATGGCCCAGAACCACGCGCCCCCCGCCGGCATCGCCCAGGATGGTTGAGCGCCGGCCACGGGCTTAACCGTGAAGGCCACGCTGGCCTCCGCCGTATTGCCAGCCAAATCGGTCGCCCTGAGGACCACCTCGTGGGGACCCTCGCCGAGCCCGGATAGCGGGTAGCTCGTGGTGCCCGTTACATCTTGCCATGGCCCGCCATCCACGCTCAGCTCGACCTTGGCGATGCCCTGCTCATCGCTGACCTCCCATGCGACCTCCACGGTATCCGCCGAGCTGGTCTCGCCGTTTTCCGGGGAGGTTATCCTTACCACGGGCGGCGTGTTGTCCACGATGACCCATACCGTCTCCTCTGCCTCGTTGCCAGCTCTGTCCCTGGCCAGGGCCGTTATGTTGGTCGGGCCATCTGGCCAGGTGCTCGTGTCCCACTCGAGCCCGTAGGGGGCCTCCTCGTCCGCAGAGAGCAGGGTCCCGTTGACGTATATCTCCACGACCTCTATGCCGGAGGCATCAGATGCGCTCACGCTGATGGGCACAAGGCCCCGGACGTAAGAGCCGCCCACAGGCCGCTCTATGCTGATTTCCGGCGGGATGTCGTCTATGATGTAGATGGGCTGGAGGGCCAGGCCGGGCAGGTAGCCCTCCTTCTCTGCGCAGACACGGACCACAGCTAAGCCGTAGAGCCCGGACGTGCTGAGGATGGCCCTGAACCTGCCCTCCCCCAGGGACTCGACCGCTACGGGCCGCCCGCCGAACGTGAGGGAGACGCTCGCATCAGGCACGATGGCGCCGTCTTGGTCCAACACGGTGATGTCCACCATTACGTCATCGCCCTGATGCGGCCTCACGTCGGAGAACGATACATCTAAGGCCAGGTAGCTCATGAGGGTCTGGTTGGTGGCCACATCTCTGTCCACCACGGACATCGTGTACTCGCTTATGCCGAGCGAGCCCCCGCAGACGACGGTCCTATCGAACTGCAGGTCCCTCACCACGAGCGTGTAGTTCATGCTCGAGGCCGGGCTGGGCGCGAGGTCCTCGCGTGTACCGATGCCCGGGGCGCTCAGGAATGTGATGTTCAAGGCGATTGGGAAGATTGTCTTGGACAAGAGCAGCTCGTACTCATGCGGGTCCCATAACATCAGCCCTCCCTCCGTGTAGTTATAGCTCCCGCTCGCCAGGAGCGGCTCGTAGACAACCCCGTCTCCCGTCCTGATTACCTTGAGGACCTCGACGACGAACCTCGCGTCCGGTGGGTCCCCGAAGCCGAAGAACATCTTGACTAGGCCGAGGAGGTGCCGGACGCAATCCACGATTTCCTCCGCTATCGCAAAGGCGGGCACCCACTCGGAAAGGTAATCCAGCATGAGGTTCAGCACCTTCTCCGCCAGCTCCTCTATGAGGCTGAGCAGCCCCACGCCGGAGATGAGGGCATCCGCTATCTCGGATGCTATGCTTATGGCGACCCTCGTCAGGGCGGAGAGCTTGCTTATGAACTCGAGGACGGTCCTGAGGTCCAGAGCCCACACGCCCTGGCTCAGGTAGGTAACGCTCTCGAAGAGCAGGTAGAACTTGATGTCCAGGCGGTACATATCGAGGAGCGATAGCAGGTCCTCGATGTCCTCTAAGGTCAGCCCCCCGGTGAATAGGTCCTTGACCTCCACGAAGATGTCGAGGAGCAAGCGCATGGCATCCCAATAATCGATTTGGATGCCGAAGGTGGGCATGAGGAGGAGCCTGAAGCGCCCATCCTGGCCCATCAGCTCGGTCTCCGCCGTGGTGAGGATGACGTGGGGGAGGAAGTTCGCGAGGACGTCGAGGAACCCGCCTGTGAGCCCCCCGACATCTATTACTATGGGTAATGCGAAGAACACCTCCTCATCGAACTCTACTCCCCATTCCTCGAGAGCCGAAAGCACCTCCTCCATCGTGTTGGCCGGCGTTATCACGTAGATGCCCACGGGCCAATCGAACTCGAACTCCACCTCGCCCGGGACCACCACGAGCTTGTAGGTCCCGGACCTCACGGCCACGTGCACATTGAAGGCGGGGTTATCTAAGAAGTTCGGTACATCATCTTCATCGAAATCCGCCCAGCACGTCGGGGTGTCCAGCCAGGGGTCATAATCCACATCGCCCCATACCTCCTCGGGCGGGTCCGGGTCTCCCACCTCGGATTCCTCGGGCCCCTCGGTGCTCTCCCACCAGTTGCTTATGGCATCGGCGCTAAATGGCGACTCGGCGTAGAGGCCCGGCCCCGTGTTGGAGAAGATATTGCAGTAGCGGACGGTTAGCTGCCCTTCGCCAGCGCAGTATATTCCGTAGCCGTTCCGGCTCACCACGGAGTGCTCTAAGCTGACCCCCGAGCTACCGTATATGTACACGCCGTACCAGCCGTTCTGGTCGATGTAGCAGCTCTTCAGCACCACGTCCTCCGAGAAGGCTATCTCGATGGCCACGTCCGTGCGTGAGATGTTTATCTTCTCCGTTAGAGAGCCCGTGAAGACGGTTATGGCCTGTGAGTTGACCACCAACAGCGAGCCAATCGGGCGGCCAATCGTGGCGCCCGTGGAGTTCACCACGTAGTACAGGGGCTTTCCGTTCACCGTGTTGTCCTCAATCGTATGGAGGAAGTGGGCCAGCTCATCGCCCTCGAGGAAGACGGCATCGTGGACGAACGTGCTGTCCCTCACCACTATGCCCGGCGACCGGTAGGCGTACACGCCGAAGCGGTAGTTATCCGCTATCTCGCAGCCCTCGACGGAGACCCACGATTCCTCGCAAGACACGCCATCTCGGCCGTTGCCGATTATGGTGCAATTCCTTACCTCGGCGCTGGAGCCGAACGAGCAGCATACGCCGGACCAGAAGCCCTCGAGCCCGTTGTAGCTGATGGTGCACCCCTCGGCCACCACGTAGGAGCCGCCGTACACGTCAACGCCGTCGAGCCAATTGAAGCTCAGGGCGCAGGAGATGAGGGTTGCGTTGGAGAGGTCGCACGAGATGCCCCAGCCGGTATTGTTGTTGAAGAGCGAGCCGGTGGCGTACGCCCGAGAGGCCATGAGGAAGACGCCATCGCCGTGGTTGAGGCTCACATCGCAGTCCGTCATATTGAGTTCCGAGCCCACGCAGCGGAGGCCCCCTTGCCAGTTGTCCTCTACCTCGCAGCCCGAGAAGACCAGCACGGAATCCCAGGCATCCGCCCCCTCCCACCAATTCCCGGTTATAGAGCAGTTGAGGAGCGCTAAGAAGGCGCCCCCCTCACAGTAGATGCCCTTGTAATTGGCCGTTATAGTGCAGTTCTGGAGCGTGGCGTTGCCCCCGATGATGGAGATGCCGTAGAAGTTGTGGCTTATGAGGCATCCCTCGAGGACGGCCCCCGTCGTCCTTATGATGAGCCCCGGGTGCTCGCCCCCGTAGCCACAGCCGTGGAGCTCGCTATCACGCATCTCGAAAACGGAGTCCGGCTGGACAAGGAACGTGAAGGGCGCCTCTAAATCCGAGGCCGTTATGTTGGAGCCCCGCAGGACGTGGAGCTCTCCCCCCGGCCTGACCCTTATCTGGTACTGCCCCTCGCACGTGCAGTTCACCACGAGCGTTACGTTGAGGAGCGTGAGGTTGCCCCCGGGCTCCACCACCAGGTTGCCCGTGAGGACCACCACCTGATTAGCCCATACCTCCTCGCTCGTGATGACGATATCGTCTGGACCTGCGCTGAGGACACCGGGCTCTGGCTCAACGGGCCTCGCAGGATGCTCGGGCCTCAACCGCGCCTTCCCATGGCCCAGGAGCCCGAGCTCCTTGCCGCTGACCTCCGGTGGCCAATTGAACACGGCGCGGCCGGAGCCCCGGGCCGAGGCCCCCGCATCGGCCGCACAAGCGCTTGCCCCGCCCGACGGGGGAAGCTCTACCAGCCACGATACCGACCTCGACCTCCTCGCCTCCGCCTCCCAGGGGTACGAGGCCCTCGCACGGTCCCCCCTCAGGAGCGGGTGGATAGGCCCGCTCGCCGCCAACACCAACAACGCCATAAGGCCCACAACGGTAGCCCTCATCACCGCCCGCATGACGAGTATCCTCCGAGGCGGCGCCCCGGACCATCCCTAATTAAGGTTTGGCGAACAGCGATGGGCGCTCCCCGGAGCACACCGGGACGATAAAGGTTTTTAACTCCCCCGCCCGTTTGCTCGACATGGCGGCCGTGGTCTAGCCTGGCCCAGGACTCGGGCCTCCCGAGCCCGCAACCCGGGTTCAAATCCCGGCGGCCGCACC
>CAYUYX010000041.1:0-8402 GCA_964449495.1 uncultured Candidatus Bathyarchaeia archaeon | reverse complement strand
GACCTCGTTCCCGAAGCCCATCGTCTGGATGACGATGTAATAGATGCCCGAGCCCCATATCGGCATTATGAGGAACTGCCCCTTCGGCATGGTGGTCGTCCCGACCCAGCCCCTCCCCCTGGTGAGCCACGTCATGTTCGACATGCCGACGAGGAGGCCCGTCTCGTTCATCACCCAGACGCCTATGTACGTGTCCTCCTGGACCCACGTTACTTTCACGGCCAGGTACTTAGCGCTCGGGTCGGGCACCTTGACCGGGTAGAGCCTGAAGTCCGAGGCGAGCGGATAGTAGTACATATCGTGCTGGCCGTAGACGGCCCAGGGCTCGTAGGTCTCGCCGAGGACCTCGCCTCCGAAGGTGAGCCAGGATGGCCCCTGGGGCACATCGTCGTAGATGGCCACGCACACGGGCATGATGGCCTTCCCATCGCCCTTCCTGAACTCTATGAAGGCGGCGAATACGCCCGGCATGGCGTCCTCGGGCACGTTTACGGTTACCTTCCAGTTCATCGGGTTCACCTGCGTTATGGTGGCCCAATCCCAGGGCTGCTTCTTGAAGAGCAAGATGGTGAGCTTCAGCTCTATGCCGGGCCAGGGCTTGAGAGGCCCCGTCTCTGGGCCGGTGTCGTGGAAGAATATGGTCGGCCCACGCCACGTCCCGGTCGGGTCGTAGCGGTGGAACTTGCGGCCGGGGTGGCTGACGTACATGATGAGGACGTTCCCGCCGAGGTGGCAGGAGGATATACGCCTTACCTCGCCTGGGGCGCCGGGCTTCGTGCCGGGCATATCGATGACCCCGTTGAGGTTAACGTCCTCCCAGTCGTGGAGGAAGACGTACGGGTACCGCTTCTGCTCGAGCCGGTAGAACTTCATGAACACATCCCTATCGTACGTTACGGCCAAGACGGCGTAATCGGCCTGGTAGAAGTAGTTCTCCATGTAGTCCTCGCCCAATATCTCTGTCAGGACGAAGGCCTTGTATATCTCGCCTCCCGTGTTCCCGAGGATTACCGTCTTCTTATTCCACAGCGCGTAATGATAGGCCTCTGCGCTGTCTATCCCCTGGCCCGTGGGGGTTAAGGCGTACACGGTGGCGGAGCAGGACGTGCCGGCTTCCGTCCAGAAGTACAGGGCGGTGTCGTAGAATGTGGAGACCATGCCGGGGTGCTTCGTGGGCGTGCTGCCCTGCCAGTCCGCAGGTATCTGGCCTGAGGGGCCCCACCAGTACAGGAACGGCTTGTTCAACCTCGAGCCAGCTTCCTTGAAGGCCTGGGCGGAGTAAGCCAAGACTATGGGCTCTCCCTCGAGCTCGTCCAAGCCGAGGGCGGCCGCCACGGCCCGGTATGCGTTTATCTTACCGCTCCCCTGGGTGAGGCTATCGTAGCCGAGGTCGTCCGCCGTGGACTTTATGATGTATTTCACGACATCGGGCGTTGGCTTCGTCCCGTGGGCCTGCTTGTAGGCCTGCATGATGAGGGCGCACACGCCAGCCGCCAGCGGGCAGGACATGCTCGTCCCGCCGAACCAGCCCCAGCAGTTCCACTGGTTGGCTATGGCGAAGCGGGCCTCCTTCATGAGCGGGTAGGCGGAGAAGCCGTAGGCCCCGAGGGTAGCCACGTCGGGCTTCGGGTAACCTATCTGGCTCGGACCCCTCGATGACCAGCTGACGAGCTCGTCAGCCGGCTGCGGGCGTCCGTAGTCGGGCTCCCAGATGTGGAACGAGGTCGATGCGGCCACCGATAGGGCCGCCGGGGACACGGATGGGGCGCCCACCGTTATGTAGCCGGAGCCCTCGTTACCTGCGCTGACCACGAAGAGCGTCCCGGGGTAATCGGGGTGGGTGAAGCCCGGCACGGAGAGGAGGTCTATCATCAGCTCCGTGAGGTAGAAGCCCTGGGTGGAGTTCATCTCGATGTCGAAGTAGATGTAGCCCCAGGAGTTGCTCACGACATCGGCCTTGTGCTTCCCGCTATACCTGAAGTAGATGAACGGCAGCCCCCACTCCTCGTTGTGGATGGGGTCGTAGAAGTCCCAGCCGCAGGCCCAGAGCCAGCTTATCCACATCCTCACCCTGGTGAAGGCGAGGACGGACATCACATCTGCGCCCCTGGCCATGCCGTACATCTTGTAGGAGGTCCCGTTCTGGAAGACATCGTAGCCCACCTCGCCCCTCCCGGCGGCGGAGGTGGCGCAGGCCGTCCCGTGGTATACCCAATCGTAGACGATGCCCACTATGTTCCCGCTCGGGTCGATGCCCTTTATCAGCCGTGGGTAGGCGAGGCCGGGGAGGAAGTAGCCCCAGACGGTGCCTAACACGCCTGCGGAGACATCGTAGAAGCCGTCGCCATTTATGTCCCTCGCCAGTATCTCGCTGTTGCCCTCGGGGTCGCCCCAGTAGTGGGGCTCCTCGTCCGTGATGTCCCAATCGGGCAGCTGGTTGAACTCCACAGTGCTTATGTCGAGGCCCTTGCGGACGCAGCTCGGGAGGCCAACGTCCTCGTTGAGCTTGGCCGTGAGCCAGAGGCTCGTGTCGAAATCTATGTAGAGCGTGTCGTACACGTGCGGGACCTCGCTGTCCACCACGACGCACAGGTATACCTGGTTTATGTAGCCTATGTTCTCCCCCGCTGGCCCGTGCTCGAAGAGGATGCCGAACTTGTAATCGCCGGACTTGCTCTCTATATCGCCCACGTATATGTCCCTCAGGGGCGGGAGCTTCGTGAAGTCCACGAAGTAGTACTTCTTGTCCGTCCTGAGGTAGTAGCCTCCCCAGTAGACCCAGTAGTAGGGCCTCGAGCTTATGGGCAGGTAGCCGTCCGGCGTCTTCCTGAACGTGTAGTTCGTGAGGACGACGCAGAGGGCCCCGGCGTCGAAGACCGTTGGGTAGCCGTAGATGTCCCTGTCTATCTTCGTCCTCAGGTCGTAGGCTGCGTAATCCACGCCCGTGTCGAAGATGCAGATGGTTATGCCGGAGCCGTTTATGCCGAAGACCTCCTCCACCTTGTCGACCTTCATGAGCTCCCTGGCCCTGAAGTTCATGGGCTCTATCCCGGCCTCGAGCATCCTGTGGACGAACTCCTCCTCGTGCCTCACGAGGGCCTCCCAATCAATCTTGATGTCCTCCACGATTTTCCCTATCCCCTTGATATCGAGGATGGCCCTGAGGGCCTCCGGGGAGGGGATGGCGCCTACTATCATGTAGCCCACGCCGAGGTCCGCCACGCAGTAGATGTCCATGTACATGGCGAGCTCGCTCAGGTCGACCTCCTTGCTTGCGAAGACGGCCACATCCACCTTCCCGTCCCTCACGACGACGTTGGCGGGCAACACGCCCTTCTCGAGGTAGTCCTGGAGGGCTCTGGAGAGCTTGCCACCGGAGGGCGTGAAGAGCGTTTTAGCCGCTATCTCTGCCCTGGCGTAGAAATCCGGGCGATTCCCGAGGGGCCCCGTCGCCTCGGGCACCAACGCGTTGGCTGGCTCCACGAGCGGCAGCAGCATGGAGGTCATGGTGAGTAGAGCGACGGCGGCCGTCAGCAGGGCAATAGCCCTCTCCATGCCACCACCTTCACAAGAGGGGGAGGGCTTTCCAATTAAAAGCTTACTCGCCGCCAGCCGAGCTCAGGAGAGCGTGCGAAAGCTCATCGAGAACATGCGAGCTCGACGCACTCCCTCAGGTCGGCAAGCCTGACCTCCACGCCCGAGAGGCCGGGCAGATAATAGGCCGCCTTCGGGGAGTTGGTGGCCACGACATCTACCCCGAGACGCTCTACCCATGAGACGACCATGCAGGTGTCCGCTATCACGAGGGCGCCGGACGCCTCTATGGCGGAGACGAGCGAGGGATGGGCGTCCCGCAGGTACCTCGATGTGCACACCAGGAACGGCCTATCGGGCCTCACCCTACGGCCCCTGAGGAGGGCCGCCAGGAGCTCGAGCTCCTCCGGGGAGCAGTGCGGGCACCCCACGAACACGAGGTCAGGCTCGCCGGAGGAGGAAAGGCGTTCTATTACGTCCCTCACGTCCCCTTTCCCTACCGGGATGACCTCAAGGGGCTCGCCGCCCCCCGACACCGCCCCTGGGGATTGGCCGGACAGGCAGAACATGGCTACCATCCCCCCCGAGGCCATGGCCGCACCAAGGCCCTTCAGCTCCCAATCGGGTGGCTCCTTGAGGCCCTCGAGGAGGGGAACGGCTCCCCCTGATAGCTCCCCGATGAGGAAGCCGAGGGCCCAGAGCTCAAGCTCGCTATCGGGCTCGAAATCGACCTTTATCCTCAGCCCGGGCATACGGTTCTCCGGCCTGTGAAGCCCGTAATCCGGGGTTCTACCGGCGATGGCCGCTGCGAGAGCGCTCGGACCGCCCTCCCGGTTCGTACAGGCCCCTATGACGGAGTTAGCATATACGACCGCAGAGGATTCTGCCCAGGCGAGGTGGGATGAGCTCTCCGGCCTGAGCTCGTAGTAGGGAACGCACGTCAGCGTCCTCCTGAGCCCTATGGCCTCGTAGAGCGAGAGGAGCTCCTCCTGGGCCTCTACTACCTCCTCAGGCAGCTCGAGGAGCTTCTTAAGGCGTTCATCGAACCCGCAGGGGTTCATCGTGGCCATCACGGACGCTCTTGCGCCCATCTCCCTGAGCTCCCTGAGGAACTCCAGGGCGGCATCCCCGGCCGTCTTGTACGATATGCCCGATACATGGGCCGACGCCACGGGGATGAGCTTCTCGGCCCCGAAGAGGTCCCCGAGCTTCACGAGTATCCTCATGGCGAGCTGGAGGCCCGGCCCCGCCTCCCCATCCAACATGCGCTCCTCCTCCCTCGTCAGGTACATGCCACAGGCCCCCCGCCCCTCCTCAGGACCCTCACCGTGCCAGCTCCCCCGTCGAGCTCGACGAGGTCGCCCGTCCTGAGCTTGCTCACATCTACCCCCACCACCATCGGGATATCGGCTATTATGGCGCCCACCACCACTATGGGGTCCGCCAGCTCGTTCACTATGCCTGCCGGTGCCAGGCCCCTCTTCTTGAGGGCCAGGAGCACGTAGCTCCCAACCGTCGAGCCCTTGCCGTGAGGGAAGCATAGCACACGCCCGGCTACGCACATGCCCTCTAAATCGTGGTCTTTCTCCACTACAAGGCCAGTTTTAGGGTCAACACCGCCGAGGAAGCTCATGGGCATGGATGATACAAGGGCCTCAGCCACGCACCGCCCCTCTACGATGCCTTGCCCCTTGAGGACGAGCGCAGGCCCCGCATCGGCCATCACAACGCCACCTTCCTCCCCGGAGGGGCTGCCCCGAACACCGCCTCACAGGCCTTCTGGACGGCTTCCCTGTGCTCTGGGAAAGTGTAGACACGGACGATGTCCACGTGGACCGTCATCCCGAGGATGAGGGAGCGTATCTCCGAGCTATCCATGAGCTCCTTCATCCCGCCCCTGCGCTTGAAGAAGCGCATCTCCGCCAGCTCGCCGCCGGGCTTCAGGGGCACAGATGGGACAGAAGGGGCGTCTATGAAGACCTTCTCGGGCTCCACGTGGGCTTCCTCTGCTATCTCGGCTTCGAGCTTGTGCCTAACACGAGGTCGGCTGAAGACGTTGGCGAGCAGGTCGTCTCGTCCGTGGATAGCCCTCTCGTAAGCGCACTTCACGAGCCTCCTCTCGTCGAGGCGTTCTATGAGCTCTCTGGCCAGGGCCTCTTGCTCGTTCCCCGGCTCGAGAGTGAGGAGGGCCGTCCTCAAATAGCAATCGTCGAGCTTGAGGAAGTACTCCACGTCCTTCAGCTCCGTGAGGCCGAGGGGCTTGTCCGCCCACTCCATGGCCCTTGCGAGCATGATGTTGGCGGCCCGCACGGTCCTGTGGAAGTATACGGCGTTGAACATCTGGAGCCTCGAGATGACGTAGTCCTCCAAGCTCGTGAGGCCCCCGGGGTACTCCACGGCCAGGTGCCCATCTACGATGTCCGTCGTGCCTATGAGACGGCCGACATCTATGCGGCCGTAGCCAACGCCCGTGAAATGGGAGTCCCTCAATAGGTAATCCATGGTATCCGGCGATAGAGGGCCCCACAGCTCTTTCACGACGACATCCGCCGTATCCTCAGGCTTTGGCCCGGCTACCCCGCCGAAGGCCGCGGAGATAATCTCCTCCCTCGAGAAGCCGAGCCCCTCGAGAAGGTCGCCGAGCTCGCTTTTCCTCACGAGCCAGCGCCCGACGTCCTCGTGCGTCATGTCCTTCCTGGCCAATACCTCCTCAAACACATGCGAGAAGGGCCCATGGCCCACGTCGTGTATGAGCCCTATGATGCGGGCGAGCTCTACCTCGTCGGCGCTCAGGTAGCCGAGCTCCGCCATGTGGGAGCCCATCAGGCCCGCGATATGCATGACGCCGAGGGAGTGCGAGAAGCGGGTGTGGGTGGCGCCCGGGTACGTCAGCTCCGCAGCTGCGAGCTGCTTTATGCGCCTGAGGCGCTGGACGGGCCTCGAATCCATCAGGGAGAGCTCGGCTTCTGTAAACCTTATGAAGCCGTGAATCGGGTCCTTCACCTCGCCTACCCACTTGAGCGATGCCATCCCCGCCGCTAAGACCCCTCCGCACGTAAAAAGCCATGCTCCCTCAGGGCCTCCAAGACGAGGGATAACACCTCCTCGGCCACCGCCTCCACCGGCCTCCCCCCGTTCACCACCACGAGCTCGCCGGCCTCGGCGAGGGAGAGATAAGCCCGCCTAACCGCTTCCTGCACGGGGAGGTGCTCGAGGACCGTCCTCGGCCTCCCGATGCGCTTCATGGCCTCCTCCGGCTCCACGTCTATGTAGATGGCAAGGTCCGGTCTCGGGGCGAACGAGTTGATGGCCCTCAGCCACCCCATGTCCAGGCCGGCCGAGCCCTGGTAGGCCAGGGACGAGTGGTAGTACCGGTCCAACACGACGATTCTCCCCTCCTCGAGGGCTGGCCCCACGAGGCGCTCGACGTGCCAGAACCTATCGAGCGCGAAGAGAACGGCCTCCACCACGGGAGGGGGGCGCTTCCGGCCTCTCAGGAGCTTCTTTATCAACGTTCCCACGGGCCCATCCGTTGGCTCCGTGGAGAGCACTACGTCGAGACCGAGGGACCTCAGCTTATCGGCCAGCAGGCTGGCCTGCGTCGTCTTCCCGCTCGCATCTATCCCCTCTACGCTTATCAGAAAGCCCCTCCGCTTCCTCAAGCCCTCTTCCCCCTCGCATGGCGGATTATATGGCCTACCTCAGGCCCTATCAGCTCCTTGATGGCGAGCTCGGCGGCATCGGGCGACCCGGGTATGCAGAAGACGGCGGCCCCCCGGTGGACGCCGGCAAGAGCCCTCGTGAGCATGGCGGCCGAGCCTATGCGCTTGTAGGAGAGGGCCCTGAGCAATTCCCCGAAGCCGGGGAGCTCCTTGTCGAGCACAGGGCGTATGGCCTCTATGGTGATGTCATCCGGGCTGACGCCCGTCCCGCCAGCGAATACCACGGCTTCTGCGCCCCCATCGAGGGCCTCATTGAGCGCCCTCCTCACGGCTTCCTCGTCATCCGGCACTATGCGCTTCAACACGACCCTGTGGCCGGTCTGGACCAAGAGGCGTTCTATGACGTCGCCCGTGATGTCCCGGGGCGGCTCAAGGCCTTCCTCGAGCGCCCTGAAGCGGGACGTGCTCACTACGAAGATGGCGAAGCGCACGGACCTCGGGGCCTCCCGCTTGTGCTCCTCGGGTATCCCCATCTCGGCGTTGTGGGACGCGGGAACACTTATAACCGATGTGCACGCCCGTGCCTAACGGCCATGTGGGGAAGACGGGCCCGGCTCCTGGGCGCTGCGGTGGCCATCTTAGCAGCGGCGTCGGCGGCCGTGATATGGCTGTCCTGGCCCTCCGGCGAGCGGACGCTTACCATATTCCACGCAGGAAGCCTGGCGCTCCCCCTCGAGCTCCTTGCCGACGAGTTCGAGGCGAAATACGGTGTAGAAGTGCATCTCGAGGCCTTCGGGAGCGTATCGGCTGTGAGACAGATAACGGAGCTTGGGAGGAGCTGCGATGTCCTGGCCGTGGCCGATTACAAGCTCATACCCGAGCTCATGTGGCCAGAGCACGCCGATTGGTGTATCCTCTTCGCAACGAACGAGATGGTCATCGCCTACACGGACGAGAGCGCCTACTCAGACGAGATAGGGCCGGATAATTGGCCAGACGTGCTCCTCAGGGATGGCGTCTCCATAGGGCGCTCCGACCCGGCCCAGGACCCGTGCGGTTACAGAGCACTCCTCGTCTGGAAGCTCTCCGAGGCCTACTACGGCCTGCCGGGCCTCTACGACCAGCTGCTGGCCAAGAGCCCCGAGCCCACGAGACCGAAGAGCCACGACCTGGTCCTCCTCCTCCAAGAGGGCCAGCTCGATTACG
>CAYUYX010000040.1:1178-8404 GCA_964449495.1 uncultured Candidatus Bathyarchaeia archaeon | reverse complement strand
TGCTCATCACCCACGCCACCTTCACGGCGTCCGGGTTCTTCCCCTCGGCGACCACCCGGACGAGGATGTCCCGCTCCGTTATGATGCCGACGGGCTCGCCCTCCCTCGTTACCACGATGAGGGAGCCCACGTTCTTCTCGCTCATCAGCCTTGCGGCCTCACGTACCGTGGCCTCCTCATCAATCGTTATAACGTCCGTTACCATGATGTCCCTGACCCTCAGGGACATCTCCCCGACCACCGGCACTACCTCCCGCTCAGGCGTAATAATCTTTCTCCAGGAGGAGGGGTGCCCTCAAGCCTATAAGGTCCGGCGTCCCCCTGCGGGCGAGTGCGCAGCCTTGAGGATAGCCGACCTGAGGCCGGGCATGAGGGGCGTCTCCCTGGAGGCGGAGGTGGTGGAGGTCCCATCGGGGCCAAAGGTCATCACGGCTCGTGGCTCGGAGAGGACCATATTAGAGGCCATGATATCCGATGGCACGGGGCACATAAAGCTCGTCCTCTGGGACGACAAAATAATAGAGCTGAGGCCAGGCGATAGGATTGCCATCTCAGGAGGGGCAGTTACGTCCTTCAGGGGCGAGTGGCGTTTGAACGTGAGCAGAGGGGGCTCCGTGAAGCGCCTGTGAGGCCGGGGCGGCTCTCAGGCCATCCTGGGCCAGCCATCCTTGTACGGCTCGAGCTCCTTGCTCGCGCTCTCCACATCCTTGTAGGTGTCGATAGCACGCCAGTACACGCCCTCGTACTTCACGGCTCCCAATCGCCCGTCCTCCGCAAGCTCCGGGAAGCCCTTGCGCTCCACATCCCCCCTATCCGGCAGGTAATCGAATACCTCCGGCGTGAGGCAGTAGACGCCGGCGTTTATCCAATAATCGGGGAGCCTCGGCTTCTCCACGAAGCGCTCTATACGGCCATCCGGGCTCGTGAGCACGACCCCGTACGGAGAAGGGAGCTGGACGAGGGCGATGACGCCCGAGTACCCCTCCCGGGCCTTATCCACGAGCTTGAGGGGGTCGAGGTTTGTTATCACATCCCCGTTCGTCGCCAAGAAGAACTCCTCTCCTTCTACGAGCTCCCTTGCGTTCTTAAGGCCGCCGCCCGTCCCGAGCGGCTCTTCCTCGATGGCATACTCGATGGATATGCCGAGCTCGGAGCCGTCCCCGAGGGCCTCCATGATGACCTCCCTGAGGTAGCCGACGCAGAGGACGAAATCCCTTATGCCATGCGCCCTCAGCCACTCTATCTGCCAGAGGAGCATGGGCCTCCCGGCCACCTCTACCATGACCTTCGGGACCTTCTCGGTGTAGGGCCTGAGGCGCTTCCCGTATCCCCCTGCAAGTATCAGGGCCTTCACGCCTCCCGCCTCCGGGGGAGCCCTGAGGGCGACCGTCTGCGCCTGCGTGGGCTCATCTCACCCCTCAGCCACCGAGCCCCGCTCATCCGGTCGCCCCACGCCCGGGCGTGAGCAGGGCCCCGCTTATTTGTTTTCCCATGAAGGCTTTTAACCGCATGGCCCATCGCTGGGCTGACAGAGGCGACGAGGTCATGGCAAGTGCGAGCCCCCTTGGGCGAAGGCTCCTCATAGCCGAGGTCGTGAGGCGGGCGGTGCAGGTATCGCTCTTCATCCTCTTCAACATAGGCCTGTGGGGCCTCGCGAGCACGCCCATACTGCTCCCCATCCTCCAGCCCTCGGCGACCCCGGGGCGCACGGTCGGCAACGCCTTCTCGGCCATGGAGTACATGCTCTCCGAGGCCGTGGCGCCCCTCCTGCCGCTGGCCGTCTTCCTCACCGTTGGGGCCGTCTGCGGGCGCGCCCTCTGCGGTTGGGCCTGTCCCTTCGGGCTCGTCCAAGACATCTTGCGCCACATGAGGCGCAGGCCCGTGCAGGTCGCCGCCCACACGCACAGGTCCGCCATCAAGCTCAAGTACTACATCCTCGCCATAACGATGTTCATAAGTTGGACGCTCGCCATCTCCCTCGCCGCCGGAGTAGGAGCGGACTACAAGGAGGCCCTCGGGGTATTCGCCTCCGGCCCCTTCACCGTCCTGTCCCCTGCGGAGACCCTGTTCTCGCTCCTCCCGGGGGCGGCCGTCCAGGCCGTCGAGCGCGGGGTGGACCTGCTCTCCTACCTGGCCGCCCTCCCCATGCTCTTCTGGGCCAGGATAATCGTGCTCATCGGCGTCCTCGCCCTCGTGGCCTACGTCCCGAGGGGCTGGTGCCGCTACCTGTGCCCCGTCGGCGCCCTAATGGCCATATTCGGGCGCTTCTCCCTCCTCGGCCTCAAGATAGATACGGTGAAGTGCACGAGGTGCGGGGAGTGCGTGAGGGCCTGCCCCATGATGGTGCGCCTCCTCGACCACCCGCCGGAGAAGATAACGGACCCCGAATGCATCTTCTGCCTCAGGTGCATGGCCGCCTGCCCCAGGGGGGCCATAAAGCCGAGTTTTCCATGAGCAGCTCTACTCCTCCTGGGCGCTCCCCCGCTCCCTGAGCTTCACATAAGCCCAGGGGAGGGCCATGCAAGCACCGGCGCCCATGAAGCCCCCCACGAACCACACGGCCTTATGGGGAGGGACGAGCCTCCTCTCCACCTCGATGTCCCAGTAGCCGAAGAGGGGCCTGTCTCCCCGATTGGCCAAGACGACGACGATTACGCAATGCTCTTCCGAGTAGAAGCTGAGGGAAAGGGCATCTGTCCCATTTGCGATTACGTCCACCCAGGGGGCCTTGAGCAATTCATCGAGCCGTTCTACCGTGTCTACAAATACGTCTGTGCTGGGGGTCGTGGGCGATGTACTGGGCCGTTCTACCGAGCTCGGGCTCCCCTCCGGCAGGGATATGAGGAGCTCCGGAACGCTGGTCTGGATATGAATAACCTTGGGGGTTTTCAGCACGTAGAGGTAAAGCCCCTCCCCTCCAACGTTTATGGATATGGTGGCCCCCGGCTCGAGAGAGCTCGGGATGAAGTAGGCCTCGCCTGGCTCTATGCTTGCGCTGGCCGATGTCTCGCTTAGGAAGGGGATGAGGGCCGCCGTCATTATTGCTAAGCCGACGGCTATGGAGATGAAGCCCAGCCTGGCCACCACGTAGAGGAGGCGCCCGATATCCCTCATGTCGGCTCGAACCTCCTTATGAAATATACGAATGTGGCCGTGAATATGGCGGTGAGTATGGCATAGTGGATGGTCAGATAGCTCACGCAATCCCAGAAGCCCGGCCTCCAAGTGCTCTTAATCCAGGGGGGAATGCTGGCCCCTCTGTAATGTTCTAAGAGAGCTGCGAAGGGGTCTAACACATACATGGCATGGAGGTATGCCACATCGCCGGTGAGAGCGGCGCCCATTAGCAAGACAGTCTTTATTATCTGCACGATGAATATGAGGGCTATGCCGGCCACGAGCGATATGCCCCCTCGCCTGACCATGATGGCCGTGATGAAGAGGTAGGAGGCCATGAAGAGGAGCTCCCCCACCATCGCCAATAGGCCGAGGGCGAGGACATGTGGGTATTCAGCTGCTAAATCGGGCATGTTTATGGCCGTGAAGAGCAGGACGGAGAAGGCCACGTAACCAACTGGCACGAGGACGCCCGTCAGGAGCTTTACGAAGAGGAGCCTCCCCCGCCCTATTGGATATGTCATGTAGGTCTGGATTAGGCCCTTCCTCAGCTCATTGGCGAGGCCGTAGGAGACGTTCTTCAGGATGAGGCCGATGGTGATGAGGCCGAGGACGCTCTGAGATAAGTTCATGACGAGGAGCAAGCGCTCCTCATCTGCCAGGATGCCCGAGGCCACGGAGGCAGAGAACGAGAAGAGAAGTGGGAAGAAGGCGTAGAGGAAGGCGAGGACTTCCGGTATAGGAGGCCTGTACGCGCCGGCGATGTCCATGGCGAGCACTTCTAACATGGGCGTCCCCTTCTCACGCTTAAGCGCCTTCTTCAAGGCCTCATTCACCTCCAGAGCCCCGGACTATGCGCTTGAAGAGGTCCTCGAGCGTGGCGACCCGGCTCTCTATCCCATATAGCTCTAAGCCGAGTTCTCTGGCCAAGCCCGTCGCATCTGCGTAGAACTGCGCCTCAGAGCCCTCTTCTACCTCCACCATGAGCTCCGAGCCCATCACGTAAGCCGCCCGCACGTAGGGCAGCTCTTCTACATGCCTCAGGAGCTCCTCTGGCCTGTTCACGGAGATGCGGAACGCCCGCCCAAACCTGTCCATGAGTTCGCTCAGCTCCCCGGATATCCGGACCGTCCCCTCGTGGATGAGGGCTATGTAATCGCACACCCTCGCCAGCTCCGGCAGGATGTGGGAGGAGATGAAGAAGCTCACCTCCTCGTCCTTGTGGAGCCTCGCCATGAGGTTCAATATCTCAACCCGCCCGAGGGGGTCGAGGTTTGCGGTCGGCTCGTCGGCTATCACGAGCTCAGGCCCGTGGATGAGGGCCTGGGCTATCCCGAGCCTCTGCCTCATGCCGGCCGAGAGGGCGCCTATCTTTCTCCCCTCTGCCTCCTCGAGCTCCACCATCTTCAGGGCCGAGAGGGCCGCCTTTCTGGGCTCCTCAACGCCGTAGATGCGGGCCACGTGCTCTAAGAAGCTCCGCACCCTCAGGTGCTCCGGGAAGGCCATGTGCTCGTGGAGGACGCCCACGAGAGCCCTGACATCGGGGTTGTTCCACGGGTCCTCGCCGAACAGCCTTACCTCGCCAGCATCGGGCCTGAGGAGGCCGAGGCATATCCTAATGGTGGTCGTCTTGCCCGCCCCGTTCGGGCCTATGAGGCCGAACACACGCCCCCTCGGGACCTCGAGGTCGAGGCCCCTGAGAGCCCATACCTTCCCGAAGCGCTTGACGAGCCCCCGGCATTCTATCACGTTCTCCAAAGCGCAGCGTTCCCCTGCCCTCTGGCCGCCCCGGCCTGTATAAGGCTTGCGTGCTCGTCGGTCGAGCGCGCTACGCCATCCCCGCCCTCCATGAAGCCGGGCCCAGGAGGGCACGTTGGCTCTTCGGATACGGGACCGTATCTCCCAGAGGGGACGTGGGGGGCAACCTCATAAGGCCCGGTGGGCCACGAGCACCTGCCTTGCCCGACCGCAAGAGGGATTTCGAGGCGTGGCTGAGGAGCGCCCTCGAGGACCCCATCGTGAAGGCCATGATGAGGCGCTGCTTCCTCACCCGCCCGCAGCTCGAAACCCTCCTCATAGACCTCTTCGCCGATGAGCTCGTGGGGCGCAGGCTCAGGGCGGAGGAGAAGACATCGCTGAGGCTCGGGAAGAAGGTAAGCCGTGGCTCCTTCAACAGGACGCTCAGGCAGGCGAGGTTGAACGTGATAAAAGCCATATACACGGTGCTCCTGCTCGGCTACCTCGGGGTTCTGACGAGCCCCGAGCTCGAGCCCTATATCGAGCTCGCCTCGCTCCTCAAGCGCCTCTCCGATGCCCTGAGGGAGGGCGGGGCAAGCGGAGAAGCCGTATCGGCCCTCAAGGAGGAGGTCATATCGAGGCTCGTGGAGCTATCGAGGTCGAGAGCCCTGTCCGGGAGAGGGCGTTAGCCCCTCTTCTTAGCGCTCACTATGGATATCACGTCCCCGTCCTTTAGCACGTAGTCCTCCCCGAGGCGCCTCTTCGTCCTCGCATCCACGGCGTAGATGAAGGTCTCGCCCAGCTCCGTGTGAATCATGTAGGCCAATTCCCTGGCCGTCGTCCCCCCCGGGACAACGTAGGCATCGGGCAGGACACGCCCCCGGTGGTCGCAGAGCTTCTCCGGGTCCTCGACGGGGTAGACCGTAACGGCGCCGAGGAGCTCGAAGTAAGCTGCGTTTATGGCCTGCTGAACGCCCGTCGAACCATATCTGTCCAGGACACGCTCCTTTATGAGCTCGAGGGCCCTCTTCTGCTCGGGCCTCAGCTCGTCCGGCCTTATGACCTCGAAATCCGGGTCCCCTGGCAGGTACCTTATGAGGCCCGCCTCGGCAGCCCTCCTCAAGGCGAGCTCCGCCTCTGCGCAGCAGGGGACGACGGGGTAGCCCGCCTCTTTCAAGCGCTCCACGTTCTCCTCGGCCGTCGGGATATCTATCTTGTTCGCCGCTATCAGCATGGGCTTCGATATGCGCCTGAGGGCTTCAGAGAAGCGGTAGAGGCCCTCTTCCCCCCAGCTACCCGGCTTGTTGGGCTCCAGCTCGGCCTCCCTCATGGCCTCTATTATGTGGGCCCTCTTTATCGAGAGACCGCTCAAGCGCCTCTCGAGCTCGTCCACGAGCCTTGCGCCCGTCATCTCAACGCGCCTCACGAGCTTGGGCCAATCTCTCTTCACTATCTGCGCCATCCACATGGCTATCTCACGCTCGAGGAAGCGCACGTCCTCGAGGGGGTCGTGCTCGCCGGGCCTGCAGGGGCGCCCCTCGATGTCCGTCGAGCCGGAGGCATCTACCACGTGGATGAGGGCGTCCGCCTTCCTCACCTCGTCGAGGAACTGGTTGCCGAGCCCGCGCCCACGCCAGGCATCTGGGACGAGGCCAGCACAATCTATGAGCTCCACGGGGATGAAGCGGCTCCCATCTATGCACTTGGAGTTCACGGGCTCGTCCCTGACGCCGAGCTCCCGGCAGACACACCTCACGCGCAGGTAGCCAACCCCGCGGTTAGGCTTTATGGTGGTAAAGGGGTAGGGAGCTATCTCCGCTGGCGCTAAGGTTGCGGCCGCGAAGAAGGTCGTCTTCCCCACGTTGGGCTTGCCGACGATGCCGACCAACATGCCCGCCTGACCTGGGCGCGGCGCCTGATAAGCCTGCGGCCTCGACGGAGGCACGCCCTCCCCCCAGAGGAGCCACAAAACCTATAAGCCCATAAGCTACGCCCTGTGCGGAGGAGAAAAACATGGGGAAGATAAACACGATTATGCTCGTATCCGCTATATCCTGCCTGGTGGCGGCCGTGAGCTTCATGCTTCCCTGGGCGACCGCCCACTTCGGGGAGACCACGGAGGCCAGGACCATCTATGGGACGACGGTCGTGATAACCCTCGAGCCCTACTCCGCCTCGATAACGGGCTTCGGGACGGGCGGCGCTGATGCGAGCGGCACGGGAACCGTATCGGGTGTCCCCTACACCTTCGATGTCCACGTCGATATGGAGTTCACGCACAACCTGGGCTTCGTGGGCATAGCGGGCTTCGCAACCAACGTGGTCGCGTTCGTGCTCCTCCTCGTGGCCTCCCTCGTCGGTTCTCCTCATGT
>CAYUYX010000040.1:0-1168 GCA_964449495.1 uncultured Candidatus Bathyarchaeia archaeon | reverse complement strand
CCTCATGTCGGGAGGCGCGTCGGCTACGCCGCCCTCGCCTTCATGGCCATCGGGCTCGGCCTCGGCCTATCCTACGTGGGCGTCCTCTGGGCTGGTCTCGGGAGGATAAGCGGGGAGGCGGAGGTCGAGGTGAGCGTGCCGGGCTACCCGGCCCTCACGGTGGAGAGCGATGTGGAGGCACCTCTCAGCGAGTTCCTCGAGGAAGCCGATGCGCTTTACCCGGGCTACGGCCTAATCCTGGCCATCGTCATGTGGGCTGTCTCGGTGGCGTGCTTCGTGAAGGGGATGCGCGCCATGACCCCGGCGCCCCCAGCAGGAGCAGCTATATGGGCACGGGGGGAGGAGGTCCCCGGGAGCGCTTGAGGCGCCGTCAGGTCTCCGACGAGGGGGCAAGCCCATGAGGAGGCCCGTGTTGCTCCTCTTCCTCTCGCTCCTCGTGCTCGTCCCCCGCCTCGTCTCGCCCGTGCGGTCCAGCCCGGCCTGCGCCCACGCCGAGACGACCGTGAGGTTCGTCGTGGAAGACCTGGACGTCTCTGCGGGCGGGCACACCATGAGCCTGTCGCTCACCCTGAGGGTATCCGTAATCGTAGAGGGCTTCCTCCCGCCCGTGCCGCCGCTGGTGTTCTCGGGCTTCGGGGGCGACATCAAGATAACCGTCAAGCCCGAGGCGGGCTCCCTCACCCTCACCTACGATGGAATGCCGTACAACAAGGGCTTCGAGACCCCCATAGGGAACGCCGAGGGCACCGAGGTCCAAGTGGCCGACGTGCCAGAGGGGAGCCTCTTCGTCATCCTGTACAGCGCCGTCCACGCCAACATCACGGCGGAGGGGCCCGTGTCCCTCGAGCCCGAGAACCTGACGTGGACATCGGAGGGGACGCAGGCCGTCCACGTGGGACACGGCCCCATCCAGGAGAACCCGTTCTCCATGCTCGCGGCCGGGGCAATCAAGCTCGTCTTAACCATCTGCTGCGCGCTCGAGGTGGTAGCGGGGGCGAGGTCGGGCGATACCGTGGTGTTCGAGCGCGAGCGCTCCGTTGGCGCCATAGAGGGCCAGCCGAACAGGGTGGAGACGAGCGCATGGCTAATCCCCGTCGTGCCCATCGCAGGAGGCATCCTCTTCCTGGCCATCGTGGCGGCGGTGGTGAGGCGCAGGAGGAGGGCCCCG
>CAYUYX010000039.1:746-8541 GCA_964449495.1 uncultured Candidatus Bathyarchaeia archaeon | reverse complement strand
CTCTCAAGGCATCAGCCTTGCCGGGCCTTAAGGCGCTCTGGCCAAAGGTGGCCCGCTTGCTCGGCCTAAGCGGTGAGGAAGCCGATGCCCTAAGGCGCCTCTTGGAGGCGCTCGTGGAGGAGGGCCCGATGGGCTACGAGCAGGCCCTGAGGGCCTGTGGGCCTGATGAGGAAGCCGCCACCGAGGCCATCCTAATGGCCTATGAACTCGGCGCCATCTCGCCTAAGGCGCCCGGGCAGGCCTGCTTGGAGTGGGACGCCGGCCCTTTGGGCCCGGGGAGCCAGCTGGCCATAAATCCCGCCGTCGAGAAGGCCCTCAGGGCCCTATCGGAGGGGCGGGGCGTCGAGGAGGCCCTCGTAGAGCTGTTCTCCGAGCTGGGCGCCCCGGACTGGCAGGCCGAGGCCCTGGCGCTCGTCTCCCTCGAGCTGGCCGAGAAGGGGCGTGTCGGTGGCTCAGACGTGGCCTCCTCCTGCCGCTCCCACGGGCTTGATGGCTTTGAGAGCGCCTCCGTGGCCGTCCTGAAGGGCGCAGGCATCATAAGCCCCGTCCTGGCCTCGACATGGCCATCCGGGGATGCCAGGTACAGGGCCTGCAGGTTCCTGTGGGTTTTGTGGAGAGCGCTATCAGAGCCTTAAGGCGGGCTATCGCTCCTTCAGCAGCCGCTTGAGCCAGGAGGAGAAGGCCGGGGCCACCTGGCCCACAGCCTCCTCTGCCACCTGTATGCAGGGCTGAGTAGTCCAACTCTGCATATCCCTGCACAAGCACGCTCCTGGGCCTCGCCAGCTCGTCCGCCGGCCCCTCGTCCATCACGCCCGGTGGGCGCAGGGGGTTAGATGAGCTCCTCGGCCATATCCTCGCCGGATGAGGCGGCCTTCTCTATCTCCTTCCTCAGCCCCCTGTCCCTCACGTCCTCCGGCCTCAGGGCGACCATAAGGGCGGCCACCACCGCCGTGCTCACCTTGCCCAGCTCCAGCTTCCCGACGCCGGGCAGGACCACGACGTCCAGCGCAGGCGCCTCGACCTCGGCGCATATGTATCGGTCGTTGAGGTGGAGGTCCCCGTCCTCCAGGTCCACCCTCCAGGTGCCGTAGGCGTTCTCCACGATGACCTCCTCGTCCGAGATGGCTACCTCGCCCTCGTGGGGCACGTGCTCCACCACCAGCCTGGCCAGCTCCTTCCTCACGGGCTTGAGCACCTTCTCGTCGAGGAACTCCTCATCGAACTTCCCCAGCAGCATGCTCATCGTCAGCTCGTCGATGACCTCTGCGGCCTCCGGGCCCACCTCCAGCTCCCGCCCCTCTGCGATGCCTGCCTCCGCAAGGCTGAGCATGGTCCTGAACTCGCTCGGGGAGGATGCCCTGATGGGCCTTAGGACGAGTTTGTCGTCATGCCGGATGACCACGACCTCGAAACTCGGGCAGCTCAGCCTCATCTCGTTCACGCTCTCCAAGAGGGAGAAGAGGCCCATCAGCCTCACGGCCCTCTCGAAGTCGCTCTCCATGGGGTCGTCCTCCTTGGCGTATAATAGGAGGAGGGCTATGCGCGCCGCCCGCTGCGTATCCAGGCCCATCAGCTCGAAGTTGAAGGCCCCCTTGGCCCGGAGCCTCCACTCCCCATCCGTTAGCGCCAGCTCGTAGAAGGTATCGTTCACGCACACCGAGAGCTCGCCCCTTGCCAACATAGCGTCCAGAGCGCTCAGGTGGCGGGCCAGCTCCTCGACATCTATGGTGTGGTCAGCGTACCACACCATATCTATGGGGGGCTCCACGTTCCTCAGGGTGAGCCTCACCATGTCCCTGTTGAGGACCTTTACCTCCCAGCCGCCACACGAAAATACGGGGGCACGGCCTCCCAAATCGCCCTCCTCCCGCCGTCCCACGTTGCCGTCTTAACCGCCCCGGGCCAGAGGCACGACCACTACCTTGTCCTCCGGGGATATCTCGTACAGGGCGAGTTCAGATGGGCTCACGGCCTTCCCGTTAACGAGGACCACCATCGAGGCAGCCAACACGTGGGGCAGGAGGCCGTGCTCCTCCAAGAGGGCCCTCAGGCTCGTCTTTGCGGGTTTCTCCTCGAGCACCACGAGCGCCCTCATGCCCATCGCCCAGCCCTGACAGGAAGGGGTTTTTTATTAACTTTACTCCCCCGGGGAAACACGCCGGAAATCGGTCCATCTCCCCATGTTGATGGAGGAGATACGGCTCCCAGACCTCAAGGAAAGCTAAATGACATATGGCCACCCGCTCAATTACCCCTTAGGAAACCGCCATCCTAAATGGGCATCAGGGCCCTAAAACCCCCTCGGCGCCAAGGCCCGCACCGGGGCGCTCAGTGAGGCGGGCCAAGAGCCCCTTGGCCAGGCCCAGGCCGTCCAAGACGATTATGGCCTCGCTGAGCGCCTTCCTCACGGCTGCGCTCCTCGACAGGGCCTTCCCCAGCTCACAAGCCCTCACGACGCTCACCTCGAAGCCGGGCGGTATCAGGTCGATTATGGGGTCCGTCCTCCTATGCGGCTTGTCGGGCAGGCGGACCTCATCGCCCACCACGACGAGCACATCCACATCGCTCCACAGGTTGAAGTCCCCCCTGGCGTATGAGCCGAAGAGCAGGACGGTTATGGGGCCCAATACACGCTCGGCCCTCAGCCCGAAGGCCCTGACGGCCTCTATCACGGCCTCACGTTCCCTCATGCGCTCCTCAAGCGCCCTCGCCATCTCCTAACGGCCCCCACTATGGCCTCGGCCTCCCTTAAGGCTTCCTCCGCCTCCTCCTCATCGTAGTAATCGACGGGCGCTCCCTCGGCGCAAGGTAATGCCTGTCCAGCCTCCTCGCAGCCCTCAGCAGGCCCTTCAGAGCGTATTCGGCTGCCTGGTGGGCCTTGAAGCGGGCCCAATCGAAATCCCCATCCTCGATATCGCCTCTGGCGCTGGCGAGGGTGTGCTCGGCCTGCCTAAGCCAGCGCTCGAACTCCTCCTCGTCCATCAAGGCCTCGGGCGAGAGGCCCGGCCCGGCGTATTAAAGAGCGCCGCCCGCCCGGACGGGCGATGGGGAAAAGTTAAAATCCCCCCGCCCGGGCCACGTATAGCGGGTGCGGCCGTAGTCTAGCCTGGACCAGGACACCGGCCTGCCACGCCGGCGACCCGGGTTCAAATCCCGGCGGCCGCACCAACAATCAGGGGCTTGCTTTCCACGTGCTCTTCTCCGCTGGTAGCCCTGCGGCCGTGTGGGAAGCCTATAAGCGTCGTCTGAGCGGATGAGCCGGGGGAGAGGTCTTGCCGGTGCTCCCCATAGACACGGGCCGCTACGGGACGCCCGAGATGGTGCGCGTCTTCGACGAGGAGAACAGGCTTAAGGCCATGCTGCTCGTGGAGGGCGCCCTTGCCCTCGCACAGGCAGAGGTGGGCGAGATTCCTCGTGAGGATGCCGAGCGCATCTGGCAGGTCGCTTCCTCTGGCCTCGTGAGGCTCGAGCGCGTGAAAGAGATAGAGGCGGAGATAAGGCACGAGACGATGGCGGTCGTCAGGGCCCTGGCCGAGGCGTGCGGGCCGAGCGGGCGCTACGTCCACTTAGGCGCCACCAGCTCGGACATCCTCGATACGGCCCTCGCCCTCCAGCTCAAGGAGGCGCTCGACATCCTCGAGAGACGCCTCTGCCAGCTCATCGCCATCCTGGCCTCCCTGGCGGAGCGCCACAAGGGGCTTGTCATGGTCGGGAGGACGCACGGGCAGCACGCCCTCCCCATAACGCTCGGCTTCAAGTTCTCCGTCTGGGCCGCCGAGGCCTTCAGGCATCTCCAGAGGCTCAGGGAGTGCAGGCCGAGGGTCCTCGTGGGCAAGATGAGCGGGGCCGTCGGCACGATGGCCGGCTTAGGCCCGAGGGCGCTCGAGATACAGGCCCTCGTCATGGAGAAGCTGGGCCTCAGGCCAGCGGAGATATCCACCCAGATAGTGCAGAGGGACCGCCTCGCCGAGCTGATATGCTTGCTCGCCCTCCTGGCCTCGTCGCTCGACAACATGGCGACGGAGATTAGGGAGCTGCAGCGCACGGAGGTAGCCGAGCTGGCCGAGCCCTTCGACGAGCGGGCGCAGGTGGGCTCCTCGACCATGCCCCACAAGAGGAACCCGGTGGTGTGCGAGCGCATCTGCGGGCTGGCGAAGGTCGTGCGGGGCCTCGTCGTCCCCGCCCTCGAGAACGTCCCGACGTGGCACGAAAGGGACCTAACGCAGTCATCGGCCGAGCGCTTCCTCGTTCCAGAGGCCCTTATCTTGGTCGATTATATGTTGTTCCTCATGATAAAGGTCCTCTCCGGCCTCCGGGTGGATGAAGAGCGCATGAGGCTTAACCTCCACATGACGAGGGGGCTCATAATGTCGGAGGCCCTCATGCTCGAGCTGGCGAGGAGGGGGATGGCCAGGGACGAGGCGTACAGGCTCGTGAGGGCTCTGGCCCTAAAGGCCATCCGGGAGAACAAGTCGTTCTACGAGGTCGCCTCCTCCGAGGAGGCCGTAACGTCGGTTCTGAAGCCGGAGGAGCTGGAGGCCCTCTTGAGGCCCGAGCGCTACCTGGGGATGGCCGTGGAACTCGTGGAAAAAACAGTGAGGATGGTCTCAGGGGACCCCGTCGTCCGGGCCCTCATGGGCGAGCTGGTCGAGCGCAGCCCGGGCGCTTAGATTGGGGCCGAGCGGGCCATTCTCAAGCTGAGGAGCAGGACGGGCACCGCCATGAGGACCGCCGCTATCGTCTCGGGGACGGCTATGCCGAGGTCCGGCTTGAGGACAGCCCAGAGCGCCCACGTCGCCAAGGAGGCGAGGGGGAGGGCGAGCAGGATGGCCCAGAGGGCCCTCAGCGCTCCCCCAGTTCTCCTGAGCCTCGAGATGCCCACCACGAGCAGGCCTACGGGGACGAGGAAGAAGAAGCTGGCGGAGACCACGAAGTGCACGAACCCGAAGTCCTCGGGGAAGGCGCCTATGAGGGCGAGGGATGCCGAGCCCAGGAGCACGATGACCCCTCCCGCCTTGCCCAGGCGTTCCTCGAGACGTCCTATCAGGCCGTAGGAGAAGGCCACGGCCAGGGCGCCGGACACGATTAGGCCGAAATCAAATATGGGCCAGACGGGCGATGACAGGGCCCCGAGGTCGCTGAGGGCGTTTTCACGCCATGTGAACCAGGGCGAGAGGGCGATGGAGATGCCTATGCAGGAGAAGGCCACGATTGGCACGAGGACGCCGCAGATGCCCATGAGCCTTACGTGCTCCCCCAAGGTCGACCGCCGCTCCCGGACGAGGTAGCCCCCAGGCTTATATGTCGTCTGGCCGCTAACGGTCCCGGTGATGAAGAGGGGAGTCTACCGAGCCCGGCCACGCCCGGCGCCATGAGGAGACCCGACTTGCTGAAGCCAGCGCCTGCGCTTCACAGCTCCCCGACCGGTATGGCGCCCATTATCTCGACCCTGTATATCCCGCGGGCCAGTATGCTCGTGAGGAACTCCCGGGCGGCCTTCAGGTCCCTCGCCTCGAAGAGGACGAGCCCGTCGTAGGAGCCGAGGAGGCAGAAGGCCCCCAGGACACGCACGCCCGGGGGAGGCTCAACGCTCGTGATGCGCTTCAGCATGGGCACGTGGTCTCTGGCGGCCGAGGAGGCGTAGAGCCTGAGGAGGGCTACGAACAGCAGGACCGAGGCACCTCCCGGTTCTAAGGCCCCCACAAGCCTTATAAGATTGGGAGGGAAAAGGAAGATGGAGATGGCCTGGGAAGGCCTCCTCCCCGCTCTGGTGTTGGCGCTCTCCCTTCTCGTCCCAGCGGCCCCGCTTTCTCACGGTCTTGAGGGGTCTTCTGGCGCAGGTATGTACACGCTCGCCGTGAGGCCTGGCGATTGGGCTGAGTACGAGGTGAGGAGGGCGCTGGGAGCGCCGAGCATAGCCGACCACGAGGTATCCGCCGGCGACACGGTCAAATACGTCATCGCCGATACGGGGGTGATGAAGATATCCTCTTACTCCGTAGAGGTCCCCATCAACGATGTGTATGTTGATGGCGTATGGGCAGGTCGATATAAGGGCTTCGGGGAGGGCGGCGTCCCACCCGTGTTTTTCCCCACATCGGAGGGCTTCTGGGAGGACCTCGAGGCCGTGATTAGGGACCTGCTGAAGATAGGTTGCTACCCGGTCGGGAGCTGCGACGTCAGGATGGGGGATGTCCTCGTGGACGTAGAGGTCGATGTAGTGCCCATCGGCCTGCATATCCGCTACCAAATCCACAGGGCCACGGGCATAGCGGTCAACTTCACGCTCGTGAGGGAGCCTCTGCCGGGCCAGGAGACCCCGAAGGTGCTCACCATGATACTCGTGAACTCGAGCAGGCCCGAGGCCGTGGATTTGGATGGGCCGGCCATATCCGTCGTAAAGGTGCGCCCGGAGGAGCCCGGGCCGGGCGATGAGGTGCTCGTTGAGGCCCGCGTGGAGGACCCGAGCGGCGTGAGGAGGGCGCTCCTGAGCTACCGGTGCGGTGCCGGGTGGGAGAACACCACGATGGAGGAGGTCGATGGGCTCTTCAGGGCCACCATACCGCCCCAGCCGGTCGGCTCGACCGTGGTGTTCAAGATATACGCAGAGGACGAGCGCGGGAATTGGGCCGTCAGCGAGGAGCGCTCCTACAAGGTCCGTGGGACGCCGATGGACACGATGCCCAAGGTGGGCCTCTTCATCGGGGGAGGCATAGCCATCGCTGCGGCCGCCTTCCTCGTGGTGAGCGCCCTCAGGCGTCGTTAGCCTCCCCGGCCCCCGGGGCGAGCCTGGCTTTGACGGGCACGAGGGGGCCGCTCCTCAAGCGCCCGATTTCCTCCTCCGTAAGGCGCCTCACCCTCAGACGGCTCTTATCCGGCGGGGCGATGAGGCTGTTCCCGAGGGGGTCCTCTATTATGAGCGTGAACCTCAGGCGCCCCTCCCGGGCCTCCCATATCTTGGCCAGCGCCTCCGAGGCCCTGGCCTTCTCCTCGGGCGTCTCGGCGAAGCGCCCCATCATGGCCACGATGGTCTCCACCCTGTCCAGGACGCCCTCCACGTTCGATATGAAGCCCTCTGAGGCCGGGCCAGGCTCTATGAGGACGCCGAGCTCGGGTATCCTTATCGTGGCGCTGCTCGAGCGGACCACCCGGACCTTCAGGTCCTCGGGGCCCTCCACCACGAACTCGTAGCGCTTTGGCTCCCCGAACTCGAGGCAGAGGACATCTCTGTGCCTGAACCCGCAGCGGGGGCAGTACATGGTTATGAGGAGGGTTGTCCCAAAGCCGGGGATATCGTAGGGGACCTCTCTTAGCTCGAGGCCCTCCTGGCCACAGGCCGGGCAGGTGATGGGCTTGGCCATCCCGGACGCCGCCAGCTTTTTCACAGGCCACTTGATAAAGCTGCGGCCGGGGAGATGGGTTGGGCGAAGAACTCCATGAGCGCATGGAGGCCGTCGTCGAGAAGTACAGCAGGACGCTCTTCAGGCTCCCGAGCGCCATGAGGCTCTTCTCCTACGTGCTTGCGGCATCCCTCGCCTCAGGCCTCGGGTTCTCCCTCCCGCTCCTCGAGGGGGCCGGGCCAATCGCCTACCTCGTCTCATCGGCTCTCTTTCCCCTGGCCGTTCTATTCTCGTGGCTCCTCGATGCGGTCATAATGCGCGAGGACCCCATCCTGAACATGCGGAGGTGCCTCGGCCTCGAGCTGTTCTCCCTATCCGCCCTCGGCCCTCTCTCGGCGATGGGAGGGCTTCTCTCGGCCCTCCTCGGAAGATGGCCATCCGTGGCCCTGAGGCTC
>CAYUYX010000039.1:0-736 GCA_964449495.1 uncultured Candidatus Bathyarchaeia archaeon | reverse complement strand
GCTCGTATCCGTCGGGGCCGCCTTGTCCATATCGGCCAGGGCCCTCACCACCGCATCCGCTTCCCTCGCTGGGCCAGGGCGTTCTATCGCATGTACGGCCACGAGCCCGGCCCTATGGTTGGTCGCCTCTGCGGGCTCCACGATGCTTGCGGGCCCCGCCCCCTCGCCCTCCGACCTGGCCTTCATGGCCCTGGCCCTTGCTGCGGGCTCCCTCGCCACGGGCGCCTTCTTGGCCCTCATCAGGAGGATAGGCCTCCGCCTCTTCGGCGTCAGCTCCTTCAGGCTGATAAGGGCGTTCACCGCCTCCTGGACGGAGGATTACAACGAGCTCCTCGAGGCCTTCTTGGACGAGATAGGGGAGGAGGCGGACGTGCGGAGCCGTGTCCTCCTCTTCGAGGACATCGAGACGGGCGAGGCCCTCGGGGTCCTCGTCGTGCCCGGCGTTCACCCTGGCCCCTTCCGGTGGGTGGGGAGCAGCCCCCTCCCGAGCCTCATCCAGGAGGCCGTGGAGCGGGAGATGGGATGCCCGGTGGCCGTCCCCCACGGGATATCGGGCCATGAGCTGAACCTGACATCGAGGGGGCAGTGCGAGAAGCTCATATCGAGGGTGCTCAGCGCTCTCAGGAGGCCCGAGGGGCTCAGAGGGCCTCACGAGGGGGCAACGGGCTTCTCCAGGGCGGAGGCGGGGAGTGCGAAGGCCTCATGCCAGCTGTTCGGTCCCCTGGCCCTCCTAACC
>CAYUYX010000038.1:6526-8680 GCA_964449495.1 uncultured Candidatus Bathyarchaeia archaeon | reverse complement strand
TCCCTCGCCCTCATCTTGCGCTCCAGGGCCTTCCTCCTCCACTTATCGCTTAGGTCGAGCTCCACTATCATGACCTTCGAGGCGTGTATGGGGACGTTCACGGGCGTCCCATCAGCCTTCGTCCGCGTTATCGTATCTATGTAGATACGCCCCCGCTCCCTATCGACCCTTATGACCCGCCCCTCAGTGCCCTTGAAATCCCCACGCATGACGCGCACCCTATCGCCCGTCCTGATTGGGAAGGACCTGAAGCCGTACTTCGCCCTGAGCTCCTCCGAGAGGGGGGCCGAGAGGAGCTTGCGCCTTAGGTGATGTGGCATGGTGTACAGGGCCTTCCTCTGCTTCCTCGGCTTAGCCGATGCCGTTAGGGCCACGCTTACCCACCTCCCTCGTCCGGCTTCTCGTGTCGAGCCATGCGAGACCTTATTAAAGGTTCGCCAGGCGTGCGCTGGCCAGCCTCCTACAACAGCGCAGATAACACGCCATCGGGAAGCTCACACGATTATGCTCGCAGCCCTCGCTATGCCCGGCCAGCGCTCCGCCGCCTCCCTGGCCACCGGCCCCCTAATCTCCGAGCCCTTCAGCTCCCCATCGTCCGTTACGAGGACGGCTGCGTTGTCCTCGAACTGCACCCAGGTGCCATCCGCCCGGCGGTAGGGCTTCCTCTGCCTTATCACCACGGCCTTGAATACTTGCTTGCGCATCTCCGGCTTCCCCTTCGTAACCGTTACCACCACCATATCGCCCACGCGGGCCGAGGGCATCCGCCTCAGGCGCCCCTTGTAGCCCACGACCTGGATGAGCTTCAGCTCCCTTGCGCCCGTGTTATCGGCGCACTTTATGCGGGCTCCCACCGGCAGGCCCCTCGATATCTTGGGGACCTGGGCCGCAACCCCCCTGGCGACGAACACCCTCGCCCTCGCACGCGCTCTCGACATGGCTCTGGCCGCATGCCCCTCGGCATGTAGATAAACCTTCCGCCTAAGGCATGGAGGAGGGCTTAGGTGCCCCCGATACGCCACGTGCCCTCAACGTCCGAGGGCCTGGGGGGGGCGGGGCCCGTGATAACGGGTTTCCCACGCCCTCCTGCTACGGGCCAAAGCTGCCGGGCCTCCAGCGCTCCCAGAGCTTTCTATCGAAGAACTCCTCTATCGCCTCGCACACGTAGCGCACTTGGTCGTCCGTCAGGCCCGGCCACATGGGGAGGCTCAGGCAGGTCCGGCTCAGCTCCTCTGCCCTCGGGAACTCCCCGCCTCTGAAGCCGAATAGGCGCCGGTAAACGGGCTGGAGGTGGATTGGGAGCCTGTAGTGGACGGCGCACTCCACCCCCCTGCTCCTCAGCCAATCTGCGAGGGCATCCCTGTGCTCCGTCCTTATCACGAAGAGGTGGTAAACGGGCCTCACCTGCTCGTCGCCTGCGGGGGGCAGCACCACCTCCACGCCGGAGAGGAGCCTCCGGTAGAGCCCTGCTATGCGCCTCCTCGCCTCGTTCCAACCGTCTAAGCGCCTGAGCTGGACGAGCCCTATGGCGGCGTTCACCGTGTTCAGGCGGGCCGTGAAGCCCACCCGCTCGAAGACGTACCAATCGGAGCGCCCGCAGTTCCTCAGGCTGGCGGCGCGCTCGGCCACATCCTCGTCGTCCGTCGTTATCATGCCCCCGTCCCCGGCGACCGTCATGTTCTTCGATGGGTAGAAGCTGAAGCACCCCACATGGCCTATCGAGCCGACCTTGCGGCCCCGGTACACGGCGCCGTGCGCTTGACAGGCGTCCTCCACCACGAGGAGGCCCTTCTCCTCCGCCAAATCCATTATTGCCCCCATGTCGGCGGGGTGGCCGTAGAGGTGGACGGGCAATATGGCTCTCGTGCGCTCCGTTAAGGCCTTCTCGGCCTCCGATGGGTCGAGCGTGTAGGTCCGGATGTCTATGTCGGCGAAGACGGGCTTAGCCCCGGCGTGGAGGGCGCAGTTGGCGGAGGCCACGAAGGAGGCGGGCGTGGTGATGACCTCATCGCCAGGGCCCACCCCGAGGGCGAGGAGGGCTATGTGAAGGGCGTCCGTGCCGGAGTTCGTGGATACGGCGTACTTCACGCCCACGTAGCGGGCGAACTCCTCCTCGAACTTGAAGACGCTCTCGCCCAGGACGAGTCTCTCGTT
>CAYUYX010000038.1:5651-6516 GCA_964449495.1 uncultured Candidatus Bathyarchaeia archaeon | reverse complement strand
CGTTCTGGAGGGCCTGTACGGCGGCCTCCACCATCTCCTCGTCTATCATCGGCCTCATGAGCGGTACCCTCATCTCCGGCTCGGATTGGGCGTCCTCGGGAGACCTCATGCTCCATCAAGGGCCGGTGGGGGAGCCCAGCCTTTTTAAGGTATGGCCGTGGCCCAAATGCGTGATAGGGCTTTGAGGAAGCTGGGCGTAGGCGTCATAGGCGTTGGCTTCTGGGGCCGTAACCACGCCAGGGTGCTCAGCGAGCTGGAGGAAGCGGAGCTCCTCGCCGTGTGCGATGTGGATGGGCGGAGGGCCGAGGAGGTGGCGAGGGCCTACGGGGCCGATGCGTACACGGACAGCTCAGAGCTTCTGAGGCGGGATGACATAGAGGCGGTAACGATATGCACATGGTCGACCGTCCTCGCCTCGGAGGCGGAGAGGGGCCTCAGGGCCGGCAAGCACGTTCTTGTCGAAAAGCCCATGGCAGAGACGGCACGCAGGGCGAGGGAGCTCGTGGAGCTGGCCGACAAGATGGGCCTCACCCTCGCCGTGGGCTTCATAACGAGGTTCAACCCGGGCTTCGTGCGTGTGAGAGAGCTGGTGGAGGAGGGGCGCATAGGGGATGTGCTCAACCTCGTGGCGGAGAGAATTTCGAGATGGCCTCAGAGGCCCTGGGACGTGGGGGTCGTGAAGGACCTGGCCATCCACGACCTCGACGTGATGGTGGACCTCATGGGGGAGCTCCCCGAGCTCGTGTACGCCCGGGTGAGCCGGGTGAGGAGGCCGGACCTGGACGATAGGGCCACCATAATGCTTGTCTTCCCCGGGGGCGAGGTCGGCCTGGTGGAGGCCAACTGGCTAACGCCGTATAAGATA
>CAYUYX010000038.1:0-5641 GCA_964449495.1 uncultured Candidatus Bathyarchaeia archaeon | reverse complement strand
AGATAAGGCGCCTGAGGGTCGTGGGCACGGAGGGCATCTTGAACCTCGATTACCTGAGCCAGCGGGTCTCCCTGGAGGGGGCGGGCGGCGAGTCCGTCCTCCCCGGCGAGTGGCGCGAGCCCCTCCGCCTCGAGCTCCAGCACTTCGTCAGGTGCGTGTTAGATGGGCGCGAGCCGCTCGTAACGGGCAGGGATGGCCTACTCGCCCTTGCCCTATGTGAGGCGGCCTTCATATCGTCCTCCGAGGGGAGGCCCGTCCATGTCGAGAAGGCCCTCCGCGCCCTCGGCCTCCCCGGCGAGCTCGGGCCCCTAAGGAGGCAGTAGGCCTCGCCCGTCATGTTCTCCCTGGCCATCTCTATGGACATCCTGGCGTTTTCCGTTGCGTTCCTGTAGGCGCCCTGGGCGGTGTCGACCCACTCCCTTATGTAATCCGTCTTGTTCGTCCACCCCGCCGTCTCGTTGTATATCCTATCGAAGTCCTCCCTCCGCACGTAGTCCCTCGCAGCGGTCAGGTTGGCGACGGCGAGCTCGTAGTAGCGGGTGGCGTTCTCGTTGGCCCCCCTCGTCTCGTTGGCCCGCCTGACCCACCACCAGGCGTTCCTGAGCGTCCCCTCCACCTCTGTCGGCCCGTGCTTGACCACGAACCACGCCTTGTGGTAATCGTAGACGAACTCCCAGGCGACCTCCAGGAACGTCCGGTTGAATTCCCCCACGACCGGGAAATACGGCGAGAAGGGGTCTGCCACCGGGGGCTGGACGGCCACATCCGGCCTGATGGGCATGAGGTGCTTGGCCACTATGGCTTGTCCATCGGCCGACAGCAGGAAGTCCACGAAGGCCTTCGCTGCCTCCACGTTCTTGGCCCCCTTCAGTATGGCGATTGGGCAGGGGAAGAGGAGGGTCCCGTTGAGGTAGGCCACCTTGAGGCCCGTGTAACCGCCTTCCACGAGGAGGTGGTACGCCGTGATGTCAGAGCATATCGCCCCGGCCTTGACGCCCGCAACCACCTTGAGCAAATCCTGGCAGGGCGTTATGGAGAGTTCATCCGATATGGCCCATATGGCTAACGAGATGTTCCACGCCGCCTCCCACCCGAGCGTCTCGTTCCCGAGCGCCCACATCTCCGACGCCATTATGGTGAGGCTCACGTACTTCGAGAAGAAAGCGTGCCTCGTATCCGGGGCGATAACTCTGTTCTCGAGCCTCGGGTCGGCCAAATCGGCCCAGGTCCTCGGGGCCTCCCGGCCCAATTCGCCCGGATTGTACACGAAGCAGACGGCGTAAAAGGCCCAGGCGTACCACCTCGGCGTCGCCCCCTCCAAATCCATTATCGGGCAATTGTAGTACGTGCCGTTCACGAAGCAGCTCATGTTCAAGAGCTCCTCCTTCACGGTCGAGTTGTAGGGCAATAGGTACTCCGCCCTCTCCTCGAAATCCCCGTGGAGGCCGCCCCACCAGATATCGGCGCTCGGCGGCCCCCTGCCGAGTTCCTGGGGGAACTTAAGCATGTCCTCGAAGTCCACGTCTACCCTGACCTCTGCGCCGAACCTGTCGAAGAACCAATCCTCGAAGGCCTCGACCACCTCCTCGACGAGACTCTCGTGGAGGGGGATGGGGCCAGCCGGGCATATCGTGTACGCTATCCTGAGGCGCCTGATGCCCGGCCTGGGGAGGGGCCTCTCCATGTAGGCTACCACGCCGGCCGCCACGGCGATGGAGAGGACCACCACGGTGGCGACCGCCACCTTGACGGGCTCCTTCATCTCACACCCTCGTCCTGCTGGAACGACGGGGGATTTTTAGGGCTAACGGGAGGGGCTGCTGGCATCAGAGGAAGCCGAGGGAGGCAAGGAGCCTGGCCAAGATGCCCCCGGCGAGGAGGGCAATGGCGATGCTGACAACGGACATCAAGATGGCCTTCTTCCAGCCGAACTCCCTGACGAGCGCAGCGGCCGTGGCCACGCACGGTATGTATATCATGGAGACGAAGGAGAAGACGTACATCTGGCCAGGGCTCATGAGGAGGGCTGGGTTCCCCCCCGAGACCTCCACGAGGAGGGTGAGCACGAGTTCCTTCCTGAGGAAGCCGAAGATGAGGGGGAAGCCCGCCTCCGGCGGAAGGAGGAGCCACCCGGACGTGAGGGGGGCCATCGCCATCACCACGGGCCATATGAGGCCCAGGCTATCGAGGGCCTGGAGGGCCGTGCTGCTCGCCACTATTATGGGCAGGGCGATGAGGGCGAAGCTCCTCACCCTCGCCCACGTCTTCAGCGCTATGGACTTCAGCATGGGCCGCCTGTAGGGGGGCATCTCCATTATGAGGCCGACGGCTTCCCCGGGCAGGAGCCTGTAGGCTCCTCGGCCGACGGCGAAGAGCATGGCGATGTCCACGATATAGAGCGATAGGGCGGCCCACAGGCCTGCGTACCGCCCGACCAGGCCCATTATTATGACCGTCCGGGCGGAGCAGGGGACGAGGATGCTCACGAGGCCGGCCGTCGTGCGCTCCCTATCCGTCTCCATGATGCGGCAGCCCACGCAGGCCGGGACGTTGCAGCCGAAGCCGAGGATGAGCGGTATGAAGGCCTTGCCGTGGAGGCCCATCTTGTGCATGATGGGGTCCATTAGGCAGGCGGCCCTCGGCATGTAGCCACTGTCCTCGAGTACGGCTATCAGGATGTACAGGGGCAGGAGGTAGGGGAGAACTATGGCTATGCCGCCCACCACGCCCCCGAGGAGGCCATCGCAAATCAGGTCCACCGCCCAGGCGGGGAGCCGGGGGCCGAGGAAGCTGGCGAGCGGGGGAACAACATAGGTATAGAACATCTCCTCGAGGAGGCCGGAGAAGAAGCCCCCGAGGATGAATATGAGGGAGAACATGCCCAGGGCCGTGAGGCCGAGGGCGAGGTAGCCGAGGACCCTATGGCACATCACGGCATCCAGCTTCTCCTCAAGCGTCAGCCTCGGCCTCCTCACGAACGTCGAGACGCTCCTCGCTATGAGGCTCGCTATCGCATAGCGCTCGGAGGCTATCACCACCGGAGAGGGCGCCCCATGGAGGGCCTCCAGCTCACCGGCGAGCTTGTTGGCGAGCTCGAGGATTTCGCTTCCGCCGGGGAAGGAGGAAACGAGCTCCTCGACCTGCGGGTCCTTCTCAAGTAGCTTGATGGCGAGCCACCTGGCGGGGTAATCGAGGCCGGATGGCGCTTTCGCTTCTATGGCCTTCCTGAGTTCCTCTATGCGCTTCTCCACATCCTCACGGTACCTGAAGGGCGCCTTAGTAGGGCGAAGCTCCCCCTCAGCCACCGAGACAGCTGCTTCCAAGAGCTCCGTTATCCCCTTACCGGCTATGGCGACCGTCGGGACCACGGGCACGCCGAGGAGCTCCGAGAGGGCCTTGTGGTCTATCCTTATCCCCCTCTTCGCTGCGAAATCGACCTGGTTCAGGCACACCACGATGGGGGCCTCGAGCTCGAGGAGCTGTATCGTCAGGTAGAGGTTCCTCTCCAGGGCAGAGGCATCTATCACGTCTACCACCACGTCCGGTTTCTCAACGGCTATGTACTCCCTGGCCACGAGCTCCTCCTGCGAGTAGGCGGAGAGCGAGTAGGTGCCGGGGAGGTCGAGGACCTCTATCCTACGGCCCCTGAAGTAGAGCGTCCCCTCCGCTTTCTCCACGGTCTTGCCAGGCCAGTTCCCCACCCTCTGGTTAAGGCCGGTGAGCTGGTTGAAGAGGGCGCTCTTCCCAACGTTTGCGTTGCCGGCCAGGGCCATCCTTATGGTCCTGGGAGCACGGCGCCCCTCCCTCATGCTGTCCTTCCCTTCCCTCCGGAGTTAGGCACGGCCAACTCCCTTATAAGATAATTATCGGCTATGGCACGAAATCTCCGGAAAAACCTAAAACGGGCCTGGGGGAGGCGGAGGAAAGCCAGGTCTGATGATTGGCTCGACGAGGACCCTCGCTGCTACCCCCCGGCCGAGGAGGAGCCTTGTCCCCCGGACCTCTACCTCCACGGGCCCCATCATGGCGTTCCGCCTCACGACCCTGACGACGGTGCCGGGGACGATGCCCATGTCCGCCAGCCTCCGGGCCAGCCCGTAGCCAGCCACCACCCCCCTCACCACCGCCTCGACGCCGGGCTGGATATCCGCTAACGTGAGCCCCCCTATGTGGCTCCTGCGCCCAGGGCCACGCCATCTCCATCTCATGCTCTCACGCCGAGTTAGTTTCGCTTAACACCCCTTCCCGGTCCTAATAAGTATTTTCCTAAGCCTCAGACGCCCGCTCGCTCAAGCACAGGTACTTGCCGGTGCGCAAGCACTTCAGGCACCTCAGCGCCTCAGGCGCCCTCGATAGGAACTCCCCTATCCTCCGTAGGACGGCTATGGTCTCCTCGTGCAGCACGTGCTCCATGGCGCAGGCGTCTTCCTCGGCCGTGCGCTCCGCTAAGCCGAGGGCCATGAGGAAGGTCTTGAGGTCGGCGTGGCGGCTGGCGATTTTACGGGCTACTTCCTCGCCCAGCTCGGTGAGCACCACCCTCCCGTAACGCTCGTAGTGGACGAGGCCCATGTCCCTGAGCTTCTTCAACATCTGGGTTACGCTCGGGGGCTTGACGCCGAGGAACCTCGCAATCTCGAGGACCCTCGCATATCCCTTCTCGGCGGAGAGGACGTAAATCGCCTCTAAGTAGTCCTCGGCGGATTTAGAAATGCGCCCCACACGGAGCCTGTCCGCCCTCGAACCCCCCTCGCTCAAGCCCACGCATAGGGCACTCCGTCCTTTTAAAATGCTTTTTAGGGAGGGGGAGAACCCCGCGCGGGGGAATGAGCATAGAAGAATTGGGTGCGGCTATTCACGGGAGAGCGAGGAGGCTGGTGGGGGAGAAGGCAGGCCTCGCCATCCTCGGGCCGGGCGGTGAGGTCCTCTGGTCCTCCATGCGTGAGGACGTGCTGTGCGAGGGAGATAACGCGGCGCTTCTCCGGCCTGTGGGGCGAGGGCGATTACTACGTATCGACATCTGGGGAGGAGCGCCTCATCGTCATGAAGGCCACGGGGAGCCTCTGCCTTGCCCTCTCCGCCCCTGCGAGAGAGGGCGTCATGCTCCTCGCCCTGAAGTCCGTGATATCCTCTTTCTCGTCGGTTTTGCACGAGGTGGAGGCGAAAGCGGAGGTAGCGGGGGAGGAGGAGGTAGATGTGTGGCCTCTCCTCATGGTAGAGCCGGGGAGCGGGCGTGAGCTGAAGGTCGTGCCACACGATGCCGTCCCGAGCCTCCTGGAGCCCGCTGGCCCCAAGGTCATACGCCTCGACGAGAAAACGGTGGCCCTCATCAGGGCGACAGATGGGAAAAGCGTATCCGACATCGCCGAGGAGCTTGGGATGGGCGTCGAGGAAGCTTGCTCCATCGTAGCCAGGCTCGTCGAGGCCGGCATCCTCAGGGCGAGGGTGAGGGAGGTGCTCAAGCCGGATTACAACGCCGTTTACTCCCCCGCCCCGGGAATGAGCCCGGAAGAAGCCGTTAAGATAGCGGGCAACCTCGGTGAAGCCGCCTCTGCGGTGATGGCGAACCTCGACAAGGGTTACTCCGTGCTCGAGCTATCATGGGGGCTGAGGGGGCTGGGCCTCGACGTAAGGCCGGGGGAGC
>CAYUYX010000037.1:0-8743 GCA_964449495.1 uncultured Candidatus Bathyarchaeia archaeon | reverse complement strand
AGTACGTCATGAGCATGAGGGACGGCTTCGTGCAGAAGAAGCTCACGGATTTCACCACGTGAATAAAGAATAAGGCTTAAGTAAGAGAGACTAAGTGAATCAAGGGGTCTGAACGGGGATGAGTGAGGGTGGAGGATTCAAACAGGCCCTTACTATGTTCAAACGTCTCGGCACACGCGATAAACTCAAAGTGATAATAAGTGTGGTGTTCACCATTTTCTGGCTTTTCGCAGCGATATTTCTCATGATTTATAGTGTAGTAAACGCAAAGGTTTTTCCAGAATTAGGATTAGACCCGAGAATCACGTCCGTGATAGGAGCACTAATAGGGGCTTTATCACCATGGGTATATTCAGCAACCAGAGCTTCTATAGAGATGGCTTTAAGACCCGTGGCCCGCATGATCCTTGAAAGAGCACACATAATGCCTCATGAAGAATTCATATCTAAGTTCAAGGATGACCCACGGTTCAAAAATGCATTTAGCGAGATAAGAGGGGTTAAGATAGGTATTATAGAGGAGTTCCCCGGAGGACTTAAAAACGCCAGCGAGATCCTGTGCGATATAGTGGATGCACGACGATTCTACATACCGGAGGTCCTTAGGCTCATGATTGAGCCCTTCTGGGAGCCCCTGAAACAACTCGCAAGAGAGGAGGGAATCGCCACATGGTACCAGCTTAAGGCTAGAGTTAAATCTTGGAGCCCTGAGAGAATGGTGCTCGAAGGCGTTTCCTACCTCGATGCCTTTATCTTTCACTATGCTCCTGATACCCTCTTGGGTAAGAAAACGTTAAGAGATATCTTATGGCCGCTCGTCATGAGAAATGGGAAGCTCATTCCTCTCGAATTCTCCGTTTTCCCGAACCACTTAGGCGTGCAAGCTCTGCTTATCACAAAAGACGGGGCTTTCCTTATTACGAGGCGATCTATAGAAGTAGCTGTAGCTAAAAGGGCTTATGCACCTCCAGTAGAGGGAACTGTCAACCTCCCTTGGTCAGGTGGCCAGAGAACCCTAAAAGAATTAATAAGCAATGAGGTTTTCTACGAATTGGGTCTGAGATCCGACGAGTATGAAGCCTATCTGATTTCCCTGGCCAGAGGAACTTACGTGATGGGCAGACCCTCTGCTTTTATCCTCCTCTTAGCTCGTATCACAAGCGATGAGTTAAGGCGGAGAGTCCCTGTGGATAAGTGGGAGTCGGCGGGGTTTAAATTCGAACACCTTGGACTAAGCGTTGAGTCCATCGATGATTTAGCTGATAAGAAGGTCGTAAAGAAATTAGATTGGCTCTTGTCGAGATATGTGAAAGAATACTCTGCACCAACACTTATTTTCAGCCTCGGCAAGCTCATCGATGCCTTAAAAGAGCTCATCGCCTCACCATGTACCTGACGATGGTGTTAAGTTGTATCTCCTTCGTCCCCTCGTATATCTCCGTTATCTTGGCGTCCCTGTAGAAGCGTTCTACATCATAATCGCCGATGTAGCCGTATCCGCCCAGTATCTGGACGGCCTCATCACAGACCTCCACCGCCACCCGGCCAGCGAGCGTCTTGGCCATGGCGGTTAGGGCCGGGTCCATCTTGCCCTGGTCTATGAGCCACGCCGCCCTGTACACGAGGAGCCTTGCTGCCTCTACCTTCGTGGCCATCTCGGCGAGCTTATGAGCTATGGCCTGGTGCTGCACGAGGGGGCGCCCGAAGGCCACCCTCTCTCTTGCGTAGCGGAGCGCTCTATCGAGGGCTCCCTGGGCTATCCCGACGGCCTGGGCCGCTATCTCCACCCTGCTCTCGTCGAAGAACTGGAGGGTATGGTAGAAGCCCCTGTTAAGTTGGCCAACCACGGCCTCGTCCGAGAGCCTCACGTCCGAGAAGGCTATCTCGCCCGTCGGGCTGGCCCGGATGCCCATCTTGTCCCTTATCTTCGTTATATCGACGCCTGGCGTATCGGCCTCCATGATGAAGAGCGTCTGGCCCCGATAGGGGGGCTCGACCTCGAGGTCCGTCTGGCAGAGCGTTATGATGAATTTGGCAATCGTTGCGTTGCTTATGAGCGTCTTCACGCCGTTTATCACCCACTCCCCGCCGTCCCGCACGGCAGTCGTGTCGAGGCGCTCGGAGAGGGCGCTCCCCCGGGCTGGCTCCGTGTAGGCGCCAGCGGAAATCCACTCGCCCGAGGCCACTTTCGGAAGATAGCGCTCCTTCTGCTCCTCCGTCCCGAAGCGCAATATCACCTCGGAGGAGAAGTCCCCGAGGATTATGGCCGTCCCGAGCGTCGAGTCGGCCCTGCACATCTCCTCCACGACTATGGCGTTCTCCAGGACCCCGTAGCCCCCTCCCCCGTATTCTTCTGGGAAGTGGATGCCTATGAAGCCGAGCTCGCAGGCCTTCTTATAGAGTTCCCATGGGAATTCTTCTCGTCTGTCGAGTTCCCTGGCCAGCTCCGGGTCAAACTCCTTCTCACAGAACTCCCGCACAGCCCGACGGATGTCCTCCTGCTCCTCCGTGAAGGCGAAGCGCAAGGCCCGCACCACCGCATGCTCCATGAGCTGGCGATTTTAAGTTATTTGGAATGGCCCCTCGGCTAAGCCCGCCGCTATCATCTATCAGGCCCCGGCAGTTCGGCCCATCAGCTCCTCATCGGGGCCTCATGGTAGAGCGCCGAGCGAGGACTTAAATCTTCACGAGAATAGAGGTCTCCGGGCGGTCAACGATGGCTAAGAAAGCTCTGGCAATAGGCTTATTGGCCATAATGGCCCTGGCGAGTGCCCTCACGTATTACGCCTGGGAGATGGGCCTCATCATGGGCAAGGAGAGGGAGCGCCTGGCCGTGCGCTGGGTGGCCTGCGATGGGCCTGAGCGCCTCCTCATCTGCTTGGAGAACGCGGGCCCAATCCCCCTGACCATAACGGAGCTATACGTGCTTAGGCCAGACGGGACGCTCTTGAGGTGCTACGATGGCTACGTGTTCGCCATGAGCCCCTCTCTGCCAGAGGAGCTCAAGCCAGGGCATAGAGTCGTCTTCTGGGTGGAGTGGGAGGGGGAGCACGGCCTCTCGCCGAGGGACGACGTGCTCGTGAGGGCCAAGACGGCCAGGGGGAACGTATTTGAGGGAGAGGTGAGCGTGATATAGGGCTTAAGCCCGCCTCTTGAGCAGGGCCTCCACATCGCCTATGAGCTCTTCTACCCTGTCCATCTGCTCCTCTGTCTCCTCGGGGCTCAGCGTCCCCTCGTAGAAGCCGTCCACGTGCAGGTAGCCCATCCTCGCCATGTACCTATCCCTCAGGCCGAGCCTCGCTATTTCCGGCTCGGCCTCTTCGAGCTGGCGGAGTTTATCCCGCCTATCCCCCATGGGATTCGCCAGGGCCGAGGCCGGAGGAAGCGAGGAGGGCATCGATGGCCTTGACGGCCGCAAGTCAGGCCGCCTCACAGGCCTTCCTGAGCTTAATCACGTCCCCCGCCTGGACAGCTTCTTTGAGCTCGTATCTCGCAGCCCTGAGGGCTCCACGAGTCTCTGCGAGAAGCGCCTCGGCGATTGCCATGCCCCGGGAGGGGCTGTAGCGACCGTGCTTATAAAGGAGAACAGCGGAGTTCTTGGGGAGAACGGAGATAGGCTAAAATAAAATGGGCCGGGTTCCTAAGTCTCTCCCTTTATCTCCCTGAGCTGCTTGATGAGCTCGGGAACGACCTTGAAGAGGTCGTCCACGACGCCGTAGTCGGAGAAGCGGAATATCGGCGCCTTTGGGTCCTTGTTTATGGCTATTATGAGCTCCGAGTCCTTCATGCCGACGACGTGCTGGAAGGCGCCGGATATGCCTATGGCCAGGTAGAGCTTTGGCTTCACCGTCCGGCCGGAGGAGCCCACCTGGCGCTCCTTGGGGAGCCACCCCTTGTCCACGATGGGCCTCGAACAGGCCACCACGCCCCCGAGGAGCCGAGCCAGCTCCTCTATCATGGGGATGTTCTCCTTGTCCTTTATGCCCCGCCCTATGGAGACGATGACATCTGCCGCCGTGATGTCCACCTCGCCAGGCGGGGGCGTAACGAGCTCGATGAACTTGCGCCCCGGAGGCTCCTCCTTGAGCGGGCTCTCCACTCGCTCGATGGAGCCGTTGAGGGGGCCGTAACCGCCAGGCTTGAAGGCCGCCTGGCGCACGGTCGCCAGGTAGGAGCTGGCCTCCTTCAGCCTCCCCCTCACGTTCACCTTCCCGCCGTACATCTGCCTCACAACGCAGAGGCGCCCGTCCTCGAAGCACAGGTCTATGCAGTCCGTCGCCAGGGGGAGGCCGAGCTGGACGGCGAGGCTCGGGGCCAAGTCCACGCCGTAGGCGGTGTGGCCTATCATGGTTAGCACGGGCTTGCGCTCCTCTATCAGGCTGGCCAGAACGGCCTGGTAGGCATCTGCGTTGAAGTCCTTCAGGCGCTCGTCCTCCACGTAGAGCACCCTATCCGCCCACTTCGTCAGCTCCTCGGCCATGCCATCCACGCCGTGCCCGAGCAAGAGGGCCGTGAGCTCCGAGCCCACCTGTTGGGCGAGCTCGTGGCCCTTCGTGAGCATCTCGAACGTGATGTCCCTCAGCTCGCCCATGCGGTGCTCCGCCAACACGAATATCGGGCCGGGCATCTCACACCAGCCCCCTCGCCTTGAGGACCTCTATGAGCTTCGAGGCCTCCTCCGCTGGGCTGCCCGGCAGTATCTCTGCCACCCTCTCGGCTGGCGGGACGAACATCTCCTCTACCTCAAGCCAGGAGCCCGCTGGGCCGACCTCATCCGGCGACATGCCGATATCGGATAGGCCCAGCACCTCAAGGGGCTTCTTCCTCGCCATCCTTATCCCCCTTATGGACACGTACCTCGGCTCGTTTATGCCCGTCTGAATGGTCAGGAGGGCCGGCAGCTTGAGCTCCACCACCTCCTCAAGGCCCCCCTCAAGCTCACGCCTAACGACGATGCGCCCGTCCTCTATGCGCTCCTCCTTCACGAGCGATGCGTGGGGTATCCCGAGCATCTCGGCCAACATGGGGCCTACGACGGCGTAGCCATCGTCCGCCGCCTGGGCGCCCGTGAGGATGAGGTCGTAGCTTAGGCCCTTCGCCCTTATCGTGTTGGCCAACACCCTGGCCACCACGTAGCCATCGGAGCCCTCCAAGGCGTCGTCCCAGACCCTTATGGCCATATCAGCGCCCTTTGCGAGGCAGCGCCTCAGAGTGGCCTCCGCCTCGGGCGGCCCGACGGTTATGGCCACGACGGTCCCGCCCAGGCGCTCCTTGATGAGGATGGCCTCCTCGACGGCGTACTCGTCCCACTCGTTTATCACGAAGGGGAGGTCCTCCTTCTCTATGTCCTTCCCATCCGGCCTTATGCGCACCTCCGCCTCGGCCGTGTCGGGCACGTGCTTCACGCACACGATTACGTCCATCTCCCTCGCCCCGGATTGGCGGGCCGAGGGGCTGATATAAGATTTGGCCGTGCGCAGGAAGCCATTTAAGCGGGGCGCCAGCCGATGTCCCGGGGGCGTTGGGCTATTGTCCGAGGGGGCGGGCTGGAGAGGCGCAGCCATCTCGGTCCTGATAATCTTGGGCCTGCTGGCTGGCCTAATAGGCCTCGCCATCTTCGTGGGGCCTAAGGGCGTGAGACGGCCAAGCGGGGGCCGGGGGCCACCTCCCACGGACAAGGATTACTTCTTGGCCTAGGCCTCCAGCTGCGCTGGCGTCTCGAACGCAACGGCCGAGGCCTTCTGGGAAGAATACCACGAGTTCGTGGAGCTGGCCTTCAACTTCACGGGCCACGAGGGAACCGATGAGTTAGCCGGGATGCTGAGGCTCTACGAGCGCAGGCCGGGGGCCATAGGCGAGCTTGAGGCCCAATACATGGCCGAGCTGAACAACACGCTCCTCAGCCAGTTCGAGGAGGGCGATGTGCTTGAGCTCGTCCTCAAGGCCGCCTGGCTCCTGGATTGGCTCGGTTTAGGCCGGACGGGCTGGAACAGGGCCACGTTAAATGCCGTATGCAATATCTCCATAGCCTACCACGATGGCCTCCCCGAGCTGGGCCGGGATGTCCTCTGGCTCCTCACGAACATGACAGAGGCGGACCCGGGCTTCTTCTTCGATGCCCCGAGGATAGTGGTCAGGGAGCCCAAGGAGGGCGAGGTGAGGGAGTTCCGCCTCTACACGGTGCGCCCGGCCCGTGATTACTGGCTCATGGCCAAGGACGTGGCTGATGTCCCGGCCGTTCACGAGAGGCCCGAGAGCTGGGAGTTCTTCCGCTGGTGGAGGGTGGCCTGGAGCAAGCTCCTCTACGACTACCTCAGGCAGGCACCCACCAACGACACGCTCCGCCAGCTGACGAGCATGAGGGACCTATGGTATTTCTGGGCCTACCTGCCATCCCGCCACATTGAGGTGAACGGCACCACGATAACGTTCCCGCTCCTGCCGCTCCTGAACCAGACGGCCATGAGGGAGCTGTTCCCCAAGGAGTTCAGCCGGGCCATCATATACATGAGCGTGGCGACGCCGTATTGGATAGAAAAGACAGACCTCCTCGGGAAAAATGACCTTCAAAGCTACCATCCAAAATATGAAAGCCTTAGAAAAGCCATGGTCCAAAGGCTCACAGACAACATGAGGATAATCACGGAGGGCGGGAAATGGGGCGTCAACCACTTCTCTTCCCTCAACGACAGGATAGTGAGGGCCTACACGGACCCGGATTTGATGAGCTGGAGAGGGCTGCCTATTGATAGGAGCGACCAAGAATGGGCAAGGCTGTGCTGGAATAACGAGATAAAATTTGTGAGAGATAGCTATTACGGTAGCGATGTCCACAACCAGACCCTGCTCTTCCACGTCGATAACTACGATGCCCTCCTCAAGAGCGATGTGAAGACCGACCTCGGCATAAGGTTCACGATAGGCCTGGCGAAGACGGATCAGCGAGGCCCGCACCAGAGGTGGCCGAGCGTAGCAGCCATCTACACGGCCAAGGGGGTCGGCATACCTACGTGGCAAGCGGGCGCTGCTTATCCGCCTCTTGGCGGGAGTTTCTCACATGAAGGTATTTCGATACTAATAACGAAACAACAACTAGATGAGATTAGAGCTAATCCAGATAAATATGGAACTCCATTGCTATGTCCAGAATATGCGATATGTCTTTTACCGTTTGTGTCAAAGGAATTAGCAACAGATGCTGGCGTAGATTACGCTGCTGGTGGGCCACTTGAAGAATTATCGTTGCGTATGTATGATGAGTCTATGTGGTTATGGATATATCCAAAAGCGGTAGAAATCCTATACGAGGATTGAGAGGAGGCCGGGCCATAACGTTCTGGCCTGCTGGCCTGACCGATCGGGCGGCCAGGCTGCCTGGGTCCAGGGTGCTCCCCGGGCTCTGGCGGGGCCGGATGCCGGAAAGATATTTCAGCGGCCCACCCTCATCCACCCGGGGCCGGCGGTGCGGGTGATCGAGATCAGGCTTCCGGCGGAGCTGGCCGAGGAGCTGGGCCTGAGGGACCCGAGGGAGCTGGAGGAGCACGCCAGGCTCCTGCTGGCCATAGACCTCTACATGGGCGGGAGGATCTCGCTCGGCAGGGCGGCCGAGCTGGCCGGCCTGTCCTACGATGGGTTCTGGGAGGCCCTGAGGGAGAGGGGGCTCAGGATAAGGGCCGGGCCGAGGAGCCTAGAGGAGGCTGAAGCCGAGTATGAGGCTGTCAAGAGGTTCCTCAAATGATAATCCTAGATAATAGCGTCCTAAGTGCCTTCAAGAGGTTAGGGGCCCTGGGCCTGATACGCCAGCTCTTCGGCGATGTGGTCATAACCCCAGGCGTCCTCGGCGAGTTCTCCAAAAAGTGGGGGAGACACGAACTCCCCTGTTGGGTTGTGGTTAGAGAATTGGACGAGGAGATGTCAAGGGAGGCTGGGGCTCTCGGGCTGGGCCGTGGCGAGGCCGAATCCATAGTGTTGGCCCGGCATCTAGGGTGCCCTCTGGCCCTGGATGACCGGAGGGCCCGGGAAGTGGCTAAACATGAGGGTGTCCTCGTGATAGGCAGCGTGGGCATCCTGAGGTTGGCCTTCGAATACTGCCCGGTAGAGACCCGGCGAGAGCTTGAGAAGCTTTTGGCCAGGCTGGGCGAGGACGTATACCTAGAGGATTGGTTGGTGGAGTGGGCTCTCTCGGCGGAGAAGAGAGCCAGATGATATAGCTCGTGTGGCCACCCTCACCGCTCTCTGATCCTCTCGGGGAAGTGGAGCGCCGTGAGCCCCACGACATCGCCCTCCTTATACCGGACGATGATGTCCTCGTCCGTGAGCACGGCTTCATCGGCCTCCCTCTCCGAGCCAAAGGAGATGTATAGCACATCCGCCTCCCTGTCGTAGGCCACGCTCAGGCCCCTCGGGCCTATCCTGACCTCTAACGCCTCCTCCATACCACCCGCCTCCTCCTGACCAGCTCATCGGCCTTAGGGCGGCCGAAAAAGCGGTGATTATTATACCTTTGTCCTCTCGTGAAAGTCGGGAAAGAGAAGCCCTAATAACAGCCCGAGGAGCATCACCTGAGGGGTGTTGAGCTTGACTAAAGCCATCGAGGTCGTGTATGAGGGGGGCGTCTTCAGGCCCCTGGGGCGTGTCGAGCTCCCCGAGGGCACGAGGGGCGTTGTCGTCATCGAGGAGGACATAGACGCCGTGGTGGCCAAGGTGGACAAGCTCGTCGAGGAGAAGGGTATAGCCATAGAGG
>CAYUYX010000036.1:0-8811 GCA_964449495.1 uncultured Candidatus Bathyarchaeia archaeon | reverse complement strand
CTCCTGAAGGCCGAGGGGGCCCGTGTGGGCGGGATGGTGAGCCGGGAGGTCCGGGAGGGCGGCGTCAGGGTGGGCTTCGAGCTCATCGACTTGGCCACGGGCCGCAGGGGGTGGCTGGCTCACGTTAGGCAGCCGAGGGGGCCTAAGCTCGGAAGGTACAGGGTGAACATCGAGGACCTCGAGGGGATAGGCGTGGAAGCCATATTGAGGGCGGTGGAGGAGGCCGACCTCGTCGTGATAGATGAGGTAGGCCCCATGGAGCTCTTCTCCGAGCGCTTCGTGGAGGCCGTCAGACTCGCCCTCGAGAGCGGGAAGCCCGTCCTCGGGACGATACACTGGAGGGCCAGGGGGCCCCTCTTGGACGAGATAAGGCGTAGCCCCTCCGTTAAGATAATGACCGTGAGCCCATCGAACCGCGAGCGCCTCCCGGCCCTCGTGGCGGGCGAGCTGAGGCCCCTCCTCGGGGCTGGCTCGGGGGGCGGGGGAAATGACCGGTAAGCGCCTCGCCGGTCTGGACGAGGCTGGCCGGGGATGCGTGATAGGCCCCATGGCGGTGGCGGGCGTCCTCGTGGACGAGGAGGGCCTGGCGAAGCTCATCGAGCTCGGCGTCAGGGACTCGAAAACCCTCAGCCCATCCACGAGAGAGTGCCTCGCCTCACGCATCCGGTCCGTGGCACTCGCCTGCCGGGTAATCCTCGTCCAGCCGGAGGAGATAGATAGGGCCGTCGCCAGGGGAGCACTCAACAAGCTCGAGGCGGAGGCGATGGCCAGGATAATATGTGAGCTTTGCCCGGACGTGGCCTACGTGGATGCGAGCGATGTCGTGGAAGAGCGCTTCGCCTCCCTGATATGTGCTTGCCTCCCCGGGGACCTCGACATCACGGTCGTGGCCGAGCACGAGGCGGATGCGAGGTACCCCGTCGTGTCCGCCGCCTCCATATTGGCCAAGGTCGAGCGTGATAGGGCCATTGAGGAGCTTAAGGAGGAGCTCGGCGTGGACTTCGGCTCTGGGTATCCAACAGACCCCAGGACAATAGCGTTCCTCAGGAGGTGGTGCGAGGAGCATAGATGTCTGCCGGGCTTCGTGCGGAAATCATGGCGGACGGCGAGGAGGACGGCAGCCGAGGTGCTCACGGCCAGGCTCGATGAGTGGGAGGAAAAAGCGGAGGGGGCCTCACGACAGTAGCTGGGCGAACTCCTCCGGCCTCCTGAGGCTCCTCAGCTCGTCTACGTCCACCGACGCCACGTCCTTCGGCCGCTTGCAGCCGCTCTTCCTCACGACGAGGTGGTTGAGGCCCATGAGCTCGGCGAACTTCCTCGTGCTGTTTATCCTCTCCTCATCGTAGTCCTCTTTGTCAACGACGTTAATTGCCGCCCTTATCATCTCCCCGTCATGTTTCACCATCATGTCGAACGGGGCGTGGGACAGCGCCCGAACGGCCAGCTTCAGCCTGCTCAACAGCCTTGCCACGAGCCCGAGGAGGCCCTCCTCGATAGCCCTCGCCACCGGGTTCCTGGGGGCCGAGTAGCGCTCTGAGCTCGGCCTATGCCTCAGGGGGTCCACGGGTATCACTATCGGTATGCCGAGCACGTATTCGAGCCGGTAAGCCACGTCCGGCGTCGTCCTCCTCCGCCCCCTCTCGTAAGAGTATATGGTCATCCTCGAGACGCCCACGAGCCTCGCAAGCTCGCCGACGGAGAGACCGAGCTCCTCCCTCCTCTTCTTCAGGGCCTCCCCGTTTATGTAGACGTAGCACCCCGCCGGCCCTACCTCGACCAAGGGGGGGTCCCCCTCGAACGACCTCTTGAGGGCCGTCAGCGAGACGGCGTAGATGCCCCCGCGCACGTAGACGGCGTCGTTGTCGAGCTTCTCATCCCCCATCCGCTCTGCGAGGACGAGGGGCGTGGCCGATATCCAGTTGGAGATGGCGTAGAGCTCATCGAGCTGCCTCCTCGGCACCTCGAGCATATCATAGGCCGTCTTGACGACAACGGATATGCTCCTGCCCCTGGCCGCCAGGTCAAAGCACCTGTCGGGGGGAAAGCGGTTCACGGCGAGCTCGAGACCGTGGCGCCTTAAAGCCCGCTCAGCGCACCTGATGAGCTCCTCAATCTTCATCGCGGCACCTCTTCCGGGTAACCGGAGGAGGCGTCCGAAATAAACCTTGCTTTTTCCTTTTTAAGCGAGCGCGGTCATCTGCGCCTGAATATGGCGACCACCATGGCGTGGTCCTTGTCAAACGGCTCTAAGTGAACTTTGTCCACAAGTATGAAGCCCCTCTCCTCGAGAACTTCCATCTCACGCTTGTAGAGCTCGGAGGGCTTCTTCGTTACATCTATGCTACGTGCCTTTATGGCGAGCATTATGCCCCCTCCGTCCCTGAGGAAGAGGTCCGCGTTGTCCGCCAGGACCCTCGCCTGCTCGGGCTGAGCGATATCGCAGTAGATGGCATCCACCTGGCTGACGAGGTGGGCATACGTGTGGGGCAACCTGGCGTCGGCGAGGATGGGCGACATATTGGGCCTGTGGGCGCAGACGTTGTTTATGAGGTCCTGTATGACCCTCGGGGCGAACTCCACGCAGAAGACGTGCCCGCTCGGGCCGACCACATCGGATACGTGGGATGCCGTTGTCCCCGAGGCCGCCCCGAGGTAGAGCACCTTCCCTCCGGGCTCTATTGGGATGGCATCTATGCCCTTCAGGATGCTCGCTGCGAGCTTGCTCCTGTAGGCATCCCAGAGCCTGTATTCCTCGCCCCCGACCCTGATGAGCTTCTCGCCGTAAACGGACCTGCCCGGGGCGAGGTTAAGGGTCGCTAAGCGCTTTGTCCCGTCCTCGAACACCACCCAGTAGACGCCCGGGAACCTCTCGTGCTCCTCAACCTCTACGGCCACGCTTCCTCACCCTCCTCGGCCTCGTGGGTTTAGCCCGCACCGGCTTCTTGGGCGGGCTGGGGTATTTCTCCATTATCTCCTTCACCCTGGCGTCGAGGTCGGCCTTAAGCTCATCGCCCACGTAGCGCCCGCTGAAGGCGTCTATGCGGGCCGCTATGGATATCTTGCCCGCGAGGGCGCGGGCCACCTTCCCCCTCTGCCAGCGCTTCGCCCCCTTAACGTAGTAGTGCTGGAAGATGACGCCGTGCTTCGGGGGCTTAGCCCCCGTCCTAAGAGCCCTGAAGAGCGCCTTCTCGGCCCCGAGGACCTGCACCGTGCTGGAGGGGAGCTTGGCGAGGCGCTCGAGGCCTCCGGCGAGGGAAATGAGCCTGGCCCCGAGGAGAGGACCTGCGACGGCCTTCAGGTTGGGGGCTATCTCCTCCATCACGCTATCTATGTAGTGCTCGAGGGAGCGCCTCATGGAGTAGAGCTCGAGGGCTATGGCGCACACATCCCTTATCCTATCGAGGTCCTCCTGCCTCAGCTCGGCCCCAAGAGAGCGCCCCGCTGCCTCTGCAATCTTCCTCGCCTTCTCCTTCGGCATGCCGAGGCCCATGAGCCTATCGACCGTGAAGTTATCCCTGTGGCCGAGCTCCTTGATGAGCTTTATGTAGCGCTCGTGCTCTCCCACGAGCCTGTTCAGCTCCGGGAAATGCACGTTGTACCACTCCCTTATCCTGCTCGCCATGAGGTTCAATATCCTGTCTATATCATCTATCATGTTTATCGCCTGGGCCACAACGAGATCCCGTTTCTCAAGAGAGCGCCTCATGAGGGCTCTGCTCAACTCCATGTTGACCTGGTGGACCCAGGCGCCTATATCCTCTCCTGGCTCAGAGAAGCCTATCTTCACAGCAAATCCGCCCAAGTCCGCTCTAACGAGTTCTGCGGCCCTCAGGGGGGTTCTGACCGAGGTGCTGACCCCGAGCTCCTCTGCGATGCCCCTGGCGAGAGCCGGGCTCTCGAAGATGAAGGCATCGTAGCCCTCGCCAGAGAGGTCCTTCACGAGCTCCACGAGCTCTCTCGTCGGCCTCCCGTCCATAAGGGAGAGGAGGCTCCTCGCCACGAGGGCTGGGTCCCTCGAGAACCTACGGTAGCCCGCCAGCCCTCCTTCCTCATCGAAGGCCAATATCCCAAAGGGACAGATAACTACCTCCGCTGCTCGCCCACCCATACTCCGACCTCTTTTTCACCTCTCTGGCCCCCCAACGGCTATATATAACCCTTAGGCTTGGCGAGCTCTCGAACGCCATCACCCACCATATCGGCCACCCGAGCATAGCCCATGCGCTCCATGTAGGCCCTCAGGCCAGAGCACAAGGCCCTGAAGACCCCGAGGCCCCGGTAGTAAATGGCAGAGCCCACCTGGACGGCCGATGCACCGGCCAGGATGAGCTCGACGGCGTCCCTCCAGCTCAAGACGCCCCCACAGCCTATCACGGGCACGTCGAGCGCCCCGTAGAGCTCGCAGATGGCCCTGACGGCTATGGGCCTTATGGCCGGGCCGGAGAGGCCCCCGAAGCCCGCTGAGAGCACGGGCCTGCGCAGCTCTATGTCTATGGCCAGGGCCCTCACCGTGTTTATCGCCACCACCCCGTCTGCGCCAGCCCTCTCGGCTGCGAGCCCTATGGACGCTATATCGGATACGTTGGGGCTGAGCTTCACGAAGACGGGCACGTCGACCGCATCTCTAACGGCCCTGACGACGGTCTCGACGAGCTCGGGCCTCGAGCCTATCTCCCTCACGCCGGAGACGTGCGGGCAGCTCACGTTGAGCTCGATGGCCACGGCCCCGGCATTCGCCAGGCGTGAGGCCACGAGGGCGTAATCCTCGGCTTTAAAACCGAACACGCTGGCCACCACGGGCACCCCCATCGCCCTTAGCTCCCGCACCTCGCGTTCGAAGTGCTCGACGCCCGGGTTAGAGAGGCCCACGGCGTTGAGAAGGCCATGCTCGAGCTCGACGAGCACGGGCGTCTTGAAGCCTGTCCTGGCCTCGGGCCCTATGGACTTCGTGGTAACGGCCCCGGCCCCCGCCTCGTAGGCCCTCTTGAGCATCTGGGCCGATAAGCCGAGGATGCCTGCGGCGAGCAAGACGGGGTTCCTGAGCCTCAGCCCGGCGAGTTCCACGAGCAGGTCCGGCTTGCCCAAGCCAGCGCACCAGAAGCCATAAGGCCGCCTGGCCCTAATAGGGCTGTCATGACGAGGCCCGGCCGCATGAGGGCCATCAGGGTGCTCGAGGCCGTGCGGGAGACCCCCACGACGACCACGATATACTTCGTGGACGAGCTATGTGCTTCTGCGGCCCCGGGGCAATTCGTGATGCTCTACGTCCCGGGCCTCGAGGAGGTCCCCATGAGCCTCTCCACCATAGGGCGGGATGGCCTCGTCTCGGTAACCGTGAAGGCCGTGGGGGAGACGACGAAGGCCCTCCAGGACGTTGGTCCCGGCGACGAGCTCGGGATAAGGGGGCCGTTCGGCCGTGGGTTCAGGATGGAGGGCCGAAGACCCCTCATCGTGGGAGGAGGAACGGGCATAGCTCCTCTGATGCCCCTCGTAGAGCTCATGGTCTCTGCTGGCCTGGAACCAAAGCTCATAATTGCGGCCAGGAGCCGGGAGGACATCCTCTTCCTCGATAGGGCCGTGGAAGCGCTCGGGGAAGAAGGCGTTCTGGTGGCCACGGAAGACGGCTCGATGGGCTTCAGGGGCCTTGCCACAGAGCTGGCAAGAAGAGAGCTTTCTAAGGGCGCTTATGACGCCCTCTACGCCTGCGGGCGTGAGCCCATGCTCGTGGCCTTGCTCGAAATCGCCCTGAGGGCGGGCCTTCGGGTCGTCCAGTTCAGCCTTGAGCGCCTCGTGAAGTGCGGGATGGGCCTCTGTGGCCACTGCGCCCTCGGCCCGTACAGGGTATGCTCGGATGGCCCCGTCTTCGATTTGGCCATGCTCACCCACCCGGCCGTTAGGGAAGAGCTCGGGCGCTTCTGGCGAGATAAGTGCGGCAGGCCAACGCCAATACCGGAGATGAAGACGTGAGCGGGCATGGGGGAGAACATCACCTCACCCTCACCCAGTATTTGGACGCATCCCTCAGGATGGCGCTCTCCTTCAGGGCCCTCTCAAGCTCCTCGGGCGTCAGCAAGATGATGTCCGCTGCCCTACGCCCCCTCCAGGCGGAATACGCTATGCGCCTACGCTCATCCGGCCTCATGCCCTCGACGGATGGGCTGACGACGAGGATGTCGATGTCGCTCGTATCTAAGCTATCTCCCCTGGCCACGGAGCCGAATATGTAGGCCTCCCGCACCTCTATCAGCTCCCCGAGCTCCGCTAAATACGCCCTCACGGCCTCCAGGGCCTCTTCAAGCCTCTCCTCCTGTATCTCACGGGCTCTCCTCCATAAGGCGCTCAACCCTCATCAGCACCTCCTTGGCGAGCCTCAGGAACCGCTCGGCGGTCTTCTCATGGACCTCCGGGACGCCCGAGAAGACGTTTGGATATCTTGAGGCCGAGTAGTAGGGCGTTAGCTCGCTGAGCAGGCTCTCATCGAGAGGGCCCAGCACGTCCCTCACACGCTCGTAGAGCTCGATGAGGTTATGCGTTTTAGGAGGCGAGAAGCCCAAAGCGAGCATGAGCGCCTTGAGGGAGAACTCCACGACCTGCTGGGACCAGAAGACGCAGGCCTCGTAATCTCCCACCTCGAACATGAGCTCGGCCCTCCCCATGTCCTTCTCAGCCACCTTGAGCCACCACGATGCCTCCTCCCGCATGGGGATTTCCCCTGGAACTCGCCCGCTCTTCCTAAATAAGCGCCCTGTGGAGGAGCCCGTCTTTTTCATCCAGGCCCCCGGCGAGCGATGCTGACCCCAACTCTCAGGCTGAGAGCAGAGCTCAGCCTTATGCCCGCCCGGGGCGTGCCTCCTGCGGGGTAATGGCGGTGGAGGAGCTGGCCGAGATGGCCAGGATGGCGGATTTCACGGAGCGCCTGAGGGCCTACAGGACCTCCTTGTCCCACGCCCTTGGCTTCATCATCTGGGCGTCCGTTATGATAGGCCTCCCCCTCGCCTACGTGGCCATCATGTTCAGCCCCTGGTTCCCCGCCCTACGCCCGTATCACCCAATAGCCTTCATGGCGACGGTGGCCGTGGCGATAGCGATATCGCTCCTCATCATGGGCTACCTGCAGGCCCGCCTCGGCGTGGCCCACCTGCCCAACGAGAAGCTCGCCCACGCCATTTGGCCCCTGGCCTTCTCCATCCCCTTCGCCATGGTCTATGGCCTCATAGGCGCCCTCGAGCTCTGGGGCCTCATGCCCATCGCATGGTGCCTCTCGGGCGGGATAGCCTACCTGCTCGTAGGCCTCACAATCGAGCGCTGGCTCGTGAGGGAGCGCCTCCTCTTCGCAAGGCCCTTCACGCTCATGGGCGTCCTCGCCATCGCCATCTCGGTGCCCGTGTTCTACCTGGCCTCGCTGGGCCAGCCCTGCGCTTACGTAATCGAGGGGGCCGTGATGTGGAGCTGGGTCGCTGGCCCATTATCGGCCATGCTGCTCGCCAGCGCCCTCTACATCCTCGCCTCCTTCGCCACGTCTCTCTACGCCCTCCTGACGGCGGAGAGGGCGGTATTCGGGCCATGAGGCTCGACGAGCTCCTGAGGCGCCTGGACCCGCTGCTCATGAACCCGAGCAGGCTCTTGATAATGTCGGTCCTCTACCTCTTCGGCCCGAGGAAGGAATCGGACATCGTGAGGGCGCTCGATATGCCCTGGGGGCGCTTTAGCACGCACGTAGCGGCTTTAGAACGTGCTGGCTACGTGGCCCGCAAGCGTGTCTTCACCCGGAGGGGCTATCGGACGTTCGTGAAGCTCACGCCGGAGGGCAGAGAGGCCTACAGGCGCTTGGTGAGCACGTTAAGGGATTTCTTAAGCGAGGTAGAGGAGCTCGGCGACGAGGGCGGTACGGGAACGCTTAAATAGCCTCACGGCCCGGGAGCGATGGCGATGAACTGCCAATCGGCCCGCCAAAGTTGAGGGGCGCCCGCTTCTTCAGCACGGCTATGGGCCATTCTCGCGGGGGTGATGTGCTATGTGGAGCATACTGCGCCTTCTGAGGGAGGACCCGGACAAGCTCAGGTGGAGCCAACAGCGCCGGGGCCTGGACCCTGGCATAGTGGATGAGGCCCTCAAGTACGATAGGCTGTGGAGGAAGGCCCTCAGCGAGCTCAACAGGATGAGGCACGAGCACAACGTCCTCTCCCGCCAGATAGCCCGCCTGAGGGGGCCCGAGCGTGAGGCCAAGATAGGGGAGGCGAGGAAGCTCCTGAAGCGCATAGAGGAGCAGGAGGAGCTGGTGAGGGCCTACGAGGAGAAACGAAACGAGCTGCTGCTCTCCATCCCGAACGTCGTGCACGAGAGCGTCCCGGTCGGCGAGGACGAGAGCGATAACGTCCCCCTGCGCTACTACGGTCGCCACAGGGTTTGGGAAGGCCATTTAGAGGCCTTCTTGGCCGAGACGGAGCGCAGGGGCTTCAAGGTGGATTACGAGGTCATAGATTGGCGCCCAATCGGCCATGCTGACATGCTCGACGTGCTGGGGATGGGCGATACTCTCAGGGCCGCCCGGGCTGCGGGCTCACGCTTCTACTACCTGTTCGACGACCTCGTGTGGCTCGACGTGGCCCTCCTGGCCTATGCGCTCGACAACATGGTCAGGTGGGGCTTCAGGCCATGCATACCGCCCTACATGCTGAGGAGGGCAGCCTACGAGGGCGTTACGGCCTTGAGCGATTTCGAGGACGCGATATACAAGCTGGAGGGCGAGGACCTCTACCTCATAGCCACGAGCGAGCACCCCATGGCGGCCCTCTACATGGGCGAGATACT
>CAYUYX010000035.1:2492-8839 GCA_964449495.1 uncultured Candidatus Bathyarchaeia archaeon | reverse complement strand
TAGAGGAGTCCATAAGGGATGGCTTCACCCTCCCCATATACTACCAGCCCAGGCTCCCCGAGCACGTCCACCTGAGGAGGGAGCAGCTCGACTTCTTCCTTGAGCAGGAGTTCGAGGAGATACCCGAGGAATATAGGGGTCTCGTCGAGGACAGGATAGCCAGGAAGTTCGACGACATCAGGGGCTTCCTCAAGCTGCCTGAGCGTGTCAGGAGGGTGCTGGAGAACGTAGCCGAGCACTTCAGGAACGAAGTCGAGCCGAGGGGGCTCAAGGGCATGATAGTAACGGTTGACAGGGACGCCTGCGTCCGCTACAAGCGCACGTTAGATGAGCTGCTCCCGCCAGAATACTCCGAGGTGGTGATGACCATGAGCCCTAATGACCCACCGCCGATATCCGATTACAGGGCTGAGCTGGAGGCCAGATACGGTCTCTCGGACGTGGAGGCTATAAGGAAGGAGATAGTCAGGAGGTTCAAGGAGGAGGACCTGCCGAAGTTATTGATAGTAACAGCCATGCTGCTCACGGGCTTTGACGCCCCTATCCTGCAGGTGATGTATCTTGACAAGCCCATGAAGGAGCACAGGCTCCTCCAGGCCATAGCCAGGACGAACAGGCCATATAAGGGCGTGAAGCGGGCCGGCCTCGTCCTCGATTACGTGGGCATCTTCGGCGAGCTGAGGCGTGCCCTGGCCATGTATTACACGGAGGACATAAGGAGCGTGGCCTTCAACGTGGAGGAGCTGAAGAGGCAGTTCCGGGAGCTGATGGAGGACCTCATGGGAATGTTCAAGGACATAAGGGGGCTTGAGGGCAGGAGGGCGCTCAATGAGGCCAGGAGGAGGCTCCTAGACCCCGGGTTCGCAAGGGAGTTCGAGAGGAAGTATAAGGAGCTGAGGCTCTTATACGAGCTGATAACGCCCGACCCGCTCCTAGCGGAATACTACGACGACTATAAGTGGCTCACGGAGGTCTATATCATCTACTGTAGGCAGTTCAAGGGCAAGGACCCGGAGGAGCTAGAGAGATACGTGAGGGCCCACTTCAGGAAGACGCTTGACCTCATAGACAGGGCCATAGACCTGGGGAGGCTGAGGGACGACTTCCCCATACTAGCTCTAGATGAGGAATGCCTGAGGAAGATAGAAGAGCTAGAGCCCGATGTGGAGCATAAGGCCATTCACATAATTACGCTCCTCAGAAGGACCATAGTGGCCAGGAGGGAGGAGAACCCCCTCTTCGAGAGGCTAGCCGATAAAGTAGAGCGCATAGTAAGGGAGTGGAATGAGCGGTTGATAAGGGCCGAGGAGGCCTACAGGCAGCTAAGCGAGGTCGTGGCCGAGTATAACAGGGCCATGAGGAAGAAGCGGGAGCTGGGCCTAACCGACGTGGAGTTCTTCTCGCTCCTCACGCTCAGGGATTACGTGGAGCTGCCGGAGAGCAGGCTGTTAGCCGATATAAGGGAGTTCCTAGCCTCCGTGAAGGACAGGCTGTTCGAGGGATGGACACTCCAGAGGACGGTGGTTCACGAGGTGGAGAAGGCCCTGAGGAAGTTCATAGTGAGCAGATATGGGAGACTAGTAGATAGGGAGGGGAGGGACGAATTGCACAAGAAGCTGATGGACCTTTTCAAGCGGCTTTTGAGCTGAGGCGAGGGGCCGATGCCCATCACGTATATTCAGGGTAGGCCCATTAAATACGAGGTGAAGAGGCACAGAGGGAATAGGATATTCATAGAGGTGAGGCCCGATGGCCTGCTCCTCAGGCTGCCTGAGGGCTTAGATAAGGAGCCTGAGGAGGTGATGAGAGAGCACGAGGCCGAGATACTGAGGAGGCTCTCATTCTTCGAGGACCTAGAGCGCCTGGCCGAGCTACATGCTCAGGACCTTGAGCGCAGGCTCTTGCTGTTGGGCAGGTTCGTGGACCTCAGGATAACGGTCTGCCCCAAGAGGCACGTCAGGATAGACCGTGGTGGCGTTGAGGTGATGGCGCCAAGTGAGGAGGAGGCCTACGGGCTCCTCAGGGAGCACCTCAAGGCCATGCTAAAGGAGAGGGCCTCAAGCCTCGTAGAGGAGTTCTCGGCCAGGTTGGGGGTCAGGCCCAGGGGCCTGAGGGTGGTGGCCCGCAAGAGGGCGTGGGCCAGCCTGACGGGCAAGAACACGATCACCGTGGCCCTCAAGACACTGGCCCTGCCCCCTAAGTATATCAGGTATGTGGTAGCCCACGAGGTAGCCCACCTGGTCAGGAGGTCCCACGATAGGGTAGCGAGGGCGCTCATGAAGGCCTTGGTAGGCTTAGATATAAGGCCCGAGGAGCTGGTCAAGTATGAGTTCTTAATTGGCAGGTGTGCGGCCTGGAGGAAGATTCTGGCGAAATCCGATAAAGGTTACTTAGCAGAATCTCCTGACTAATCTAGCTAAGAGCCATCAGAGACAGCACCCCCCTCGATGGTGGGTAGAACTCGACAGCGAGCACACAGGCCTCATCGAGCCTGTCGGCCAAGTCCTCCGGGGGCTCGGGTGCTAATCGCCCATCGGCTGCCACGATAGGACATGGGCGGAGGCCAGGTTAAAAAGGCCTGCACGTCCCACACCGTCTTAGAGCCATGAGTATCCTATGGCTTCCATAAATGATGTAAGGGCTATTCGTGCCTTGGAGCAGGTATTATCGGGTCCCTCATAGCCAGTTGGATAGCGCTTCTAAAACGCCCGTCGTGTCGGCCTCCTCCACTATCAGCACGGACGGGTATGGCTGGCATTTGTAGCCGACGACCAGGGGGTCGGGCTGGCCGGGAGGGCATAGCTCCCCGGGCTCCTGGCATATCCCGGCGGCGTGAAGGGCGTCGAGGAGCGCCGATGTCCGCCCGCCTATCGCCACGAATGCGGTGGGCTGTCCCCTAAAGGCCATCGCCTCGAAGAAGGCCTCAGCCCGCTCGTCCAGCGCAGCCACCATAACGGTCCCGTTCGCCGTCCCGACCTCGATGGAGCGTAATCGCCCTGATATCCAGTCCCCGTCGAACACTATTAATAGCCGTCCCTCAACGGCTATTTGGCTCGGGAAATCATCGATGTGTATGACCTCGGAGCCTGATGCCTCCAAGCCCACGAGGACTTCTTCGAGAGCGGGATTGCTGCTGCCGATGTGGACGACTGTCAGGCCGCTGAAATCGAGGGGTGCATTAATTTCAGCGCCATCCGTGCTTATGGCATGGAACAGTATTATTAGGCTGCCGATAGCGATGAGGATTAACGGGGCCACGATCAGGCGAGGCCTCGCCAGCTCGCCACACCCCCCGCCTTATTTTCCTCGCCATTTAAAAGTCTTTGTTAACGATGTGATGGAGAGGCTTCTCATCTCATCTCCTCATCGGGGCTCGTGCCGCCCCCTACGAGGCCATTACGATGTCTGGGGGAGCATGGCCTCTGCTACGGCCTCCTCATGCCCTTCCACGCTCCCCACGCCCTCGATCTTGAGCACGCCCTCCCTCATCAGATTGGCCAACAGCTCCCTGGCCGCCCTCAACAGGGATGGCGTTGGCTCCGCCCTCCCCCTCGCCTCAATCGTCATGGAGATGGGGTAGCGCTTCCCGATGGCTGTGAAGCGTAATATGACGAGGTAGTCCCTCTTGTGCTTGCCCGCCCTCCACCTCGCAGAGAACGTTATGCCACGTTCCTCGTGGTGCTGGATGTCGGACGTTATCCTCACGTCCAATAGCCCGTCCTTCCTCCCGGCCAGGGAGTATAGCTCGTCGGGCTCTACCACGCAGCTCACGGTTCCCAAGCCGGGGACACGCAGCCTCCTCGCCTTGAGGAACCTGTCGAGCCTCCCCCTCTTCATCGCAGGCTCCAATCGCCACCTCAGCCATAGGTAGGTAAGGGCGGTGAGCAAGGGCCATAGAACGCCCATCCATATGCCGAACTCCAGGCCCCTCCCCACGCCGAGCCAGCTGGCGAGGACCTCCAAGTCCGTCAGGAACGCAGCTATCGTTATGGAGAAGGCCGTGCTTAGGAGGGCGTTCAGGCCTAATATGCCCTTCCGGAATGAGAAGAGCGCATCGCTTATCCTGAACGAGCGCTCCGACAGCTCCAACCCCACCTTGCTCTGCCTGAGGCCCACCATGGAGGCTATAGTCTTCTCCAGTAGCTCCATTTCCTTCTCCACGGCCTCAGCCAGGGAGGCCAGGCCACAGCCATCCCTTATCTTGAAGTAGAGGGCGTTCGTTACGTCGTTCTCGGACAGCGGGCCATGCACCTCCTCAAGCAGGTCCACGAGCCTCGCCTTGTAGGAGGCCATGTCCTCGTAGTCTTGGCTCGATATCTCCTCACGCCTCAGTATCTCCCTGTCCTTGCCCGCCAGCTCCTCCCTCAGCTCCTTCAGCTCTTGCCTGAGGGCCACGAATGCTACGGCGATGGCTACGAGGTGCCTCTCATAGCGCTCTATGAGGTCGTCCCGCTCGTGGTATAAAACGGCGTTCTGCGTCCTCAGGAGCAGGGAAATCGGCCCCAACCGCTTCTTCTTCTCCTCCTCCTCAGCCTTGTATAGGGCCTTTATCATGGGGAGCCTGTTCTGCGCCATCCCCATGCCGGGCGCCGTCAGCATCCTCAACGTCTCCTCGTTAGCCGAGGCGAGCAGGCCGGCTTCGTAGGCCATATCGAGGTTAGCGCCCCGGCCGGCCACCGACACTACAATCATGTGGCCGTCGTCTGGGAAATCGGGCGGGCCCCCCTCCCCGAGGACCCTGGCCAGGGCCCCTCGGCATAAGGGCAGTAATTGGTTGGAGGACACGAGTTTCAAGCGGTTGAACATGCGCTTATCCCCCTCCTTGACGAAGAGGAACAGGGCTATGGTGATGGCGTCTTCATCGCCTCCCCTGCCCGGCCTCCACCTGAAGAACATGACCTTGGCCTCCGTGAGCCCGTCTGTCCCGGGCAGCTTCTCCTCGGATAGTTCCTTGGCCAGCTCCTCCGGCCCCTTTGGGCTAAGGCCCAATAGCTCTATCTTATTGGCCTTCCTTAAGCGTCCGTTGAAAAGCCCCAAATATAGCCTCACGGCCTCCTCCGGCCTCGCCAAGGCTCTATCGTTAACGCCCCCCTTCAGGGGGAGAGCTACGAGATAGCGGAGGACTACACGCTCTCCCCCTTGAGCCGGCATCCCCGGCCTCTCCCTCAAGCCCTTATGATGCCTTCCTCAATCATCACATCTACCATGGCAACACATAGCTCCCCTGCGTTCACCGGAATGTCCGGGCACTTCGCCAGCACCCTCCCCATGTAGGCCTCCAGGTGGGCGTGTATATCGGCCGGCCGGAGCACCACATTCTTGACCCGTGCAAGGTCGAGCGTTAGACCGCTGAGGGCCTTCTTGCGCTCCACGAGCCTCCCTAACCATTCCCGTTCCCCATCGGTCATCTCCACCTCACGCATGGCCTCCTTGAGCTGCTCGGCCTCCTTCGGCCCGAAGCCGGACACCCTACTCTCCTTGGCCACCCTGTCCAAGTAGTGTGATAAGAGGGCCCGGATGTCCTCGTCGGCTACGGGCGTCCCCAAGCCCCTCGACCTCCTTTGGGCGGGGGGCCCCTATGATTTAAGCGCTTCTCCCCAGGCATGGCTTGGCCCAGTAGGCCAGCTATGTGGATGGCCCCCGCCTCGACCAGGGCCGATAGCACCCTCTCCCTCTCATGTGGGCGCTCCGATAGCCATGCTCTTAACTCCCCAAGGGCCTCTAGGGCGCTTGAGATGTCCGGGCGCTCGGCCGTGAGGGCCTTCAAGAGCCTCCCGGCCGGGGGAGGCAGCTCCTCCAGGGGCTTGGCCAGCTGGCCGGGGGCCAAGTCCCTCAGGATGGCGGACATGGCGAGCAGGGCGGGCGATAGGACCTGGCTGGCGGGGTCTCTCGATAGGAGGGCCGATATCTCTCCTAACTCCCCCGCCAGGGCCTCAAGTCTCTTTTTCCTCAGCTCATCGAAGGGCCTCCCACGCTCGATTGGGGTGAGGGCGCTAGGCCCAGCTGAGGCGAGGGAGGAGAGGGCCAAGGGCAGGCCTATCGTTATGGCCCAAAGGCCCGGCTCTTCTGATAGCATTGAGGGCCGGCGCTTGGCCAGCAGGCGGAGGATGCCAACGGCCTCAGGCACCAGGGCCCAGGCCACCTCTGGCGAGGGGGCCGACAGCTCCAAGGAGGCTATGGCGAGATTGCCCCAAGCCTTCTCATCATCGCTTTTACATGTGATAGCCATCATATATGCTCTCGATGGAGCCATCTTAAGGCCTAAATCCTTAAGAGCATTAGCGAGATTGTTCCAAGCCTTCTCATCATCGCTTTTACATGTGATAGCCATCATATATGCTCTCGAT
>CAYUYX010000035.1:0-2392 GCA_964449495.1 uncultured Candidatus Bathyarchaeia archaeon | reverse complement strand
GGAGCCATCTTAAGGCCTAAATCCTTAAGAGCATTAGCGAGATTGTTCCAAGCCCTCTTATCATCGCTTTTACATGTGATAGCCATTATCCACGCTCCCGATGGGGCTATTCTAAGGCCTAAATCTTTAAGAGCATCAGCGAGATTGTTCCAAGCCCTCTTATCATCGCTTTTACATGTGATAGCCTCGGCGAAGAGGGCCGAGGAGCCCATCTTCTCGGCATCATCTAACACGCTCCCCATCTCTAAGACTAGGATGCCCCACAGGGCCACCGATGCCTTATGCTTCTTGGCCAGCTTGTATAGCTTAAGGGCGATGGCTCGCCTCGTCCAAGCGTCTAGGACATCCCTGGCCCCGACGACCATGTGGGCTAAGGTCTCAGAGAGGCCTCTCGGCTCCCCCTGGGCCTCCTCGTGAGGGAGGCTCAGCTCCAGCTCCGGGGGCCCCACGAGGAAGAAGGCCTCCTTTGACAGCTCCTCCTCCATCTTGGTAGCTCCGCCCGTGGCCCTCGCCCTCGCCAAGATGGAGGCTGGGCGCCCGCCCGCCAGAGCCCCCTCGGCCATCCCACGCCCTATGGCCTCCACAGCTGGCGGGCCGAAGACCGTCCACCTCGACCCCACGAAACCCCTCATGCCGAAGGCCACGGCCTCAGAGAAGGGCTCCCATCCATGGCAGGCTACCACGAGGAAGAAGGATTGGCGATAGGGCAGCAGGAAAGTCTCCATGAAGCGCTTGGGGAGCGCTATGTGAAGATATGGGAAGCCGATAGTAGGCCCTATAGTAGGCTCCCCGAGCCTTTTGCTTTCCCTTCCGTGCGTCAAGATGGCCAGTAGGTCGCACCCGCTTAAGGCAGCCCATACGAGCCCAAGGGGCGTGGCCGCCTCCCTATCGAGCCTGAGGGCCTTCGCCCCGGCCCTCTTGGCGCCGTCCTCCAGCGCCTTCCAGAGCCCCTCGCTCCACTCAGGCCTTATGCGAACCTGCGGGTCGAAGAACACAACGGTCGGGACGGGGGATATGGCCCTCGACATGGCCAGTAGGGCGCTCAGGAGCACCTTATCGGCCGTCCCGGGCGGTAGGAAGCCCACCTCCTTTTCCCTGAGGGGCTCGGCTATCTCGTAAGGAAGCATGGGGTCAGAGAAGATGGCCACCCGCTTGAAGCTGGAGAGCTGGCCAGCTATGCCGTTTAAGAGCCTCCTCACGTGCTCTATCAGCCTCTCTCTTAGCTTCCTCAGCTCATTCCTTAGTCTCTTGACCTCATCGTCCTCCTCCGCCTCTTCCTCGCTCAGCACGGCCATCCGGTCGCCGAGCCTACGCATTCCCTCATCTATCTCGCTCATGGCGCCATATATCTCGTCCCTCAGGCCGGGGGGCCACCTAGGCCCCACGAGCACCCTAGCGCCCCTCAGTAAGGCGTATGCGTAGGCCACGAGCCTTGCGAAATCGTCCGCATCTTCGCCTATCAGGACGGCCGTATCGCCACCCTCAAGCCTTAAGGCCCTCTTCTTTAGCTCGGAAATGGACTCTACGCCCTGGCCGAGGCCGAGCCACTCACGGGCTATCTCCCTGGCCTCTCGCTCGCTTAATACAAGGCGGATGTCGGCCCTCCTGAAGGCCCTTTCTATCAGCCCTCTAAGGGCGCCCTTTATCCTCTCCCTGGCGCCCTCGCCCTCCACGCCCATCAAGGAGATGGCCACCCGCATGGGCATGAGGCGTGTGAGGAGAGCCAGTAGGGCACCGAGGTGCATAGCCCTGCGCCTCTTATCTATCCAATCCCTCGGCTCCCGCCCGAGGAGTTCCTCATCGTAAGTTATCACGGGCGCATAGAGGCGTGGCTCCTTGTCGCACGATGAGAGGAAGGCCGAGGCGCAGAGGAGGAGGTTGGCCTCGTGATTGCGGGCTCCCCTCGGCACGAGGATTAGTATCAACCTATCCACCTCCATTCGCTCCGGCACGGCCATGAAATACAGCTTGAGAGACCATCGCCCCTCACGGAGCCTCACGCTTACGTAGAAGCGCCCATCACGTCCCTCGCCTACCTCTGCCTCGGCGCCCTCCGGGTAGAGCAGGAGCAGGTAGAGGCCGGCCCCGGCGTAGGCATCTATCGCCCTCTCGTCTGGCCTGTGGATGGGCTCCTCCGGCAGGCCGTATAGGCGCCATGCCACGCCCCTGGCCCCCCTGACCGTTATTGTTATGTCGAGCGCCAGGGCCCCCATCTCGTGGCCTGGCAGGGCCCTCGCCACACGCTCGACCTCCACCACGCCTTCCTCGTGGCTTAGGGCCCCTTTACAACGGATTACGTAGGCATGTAGGCCCGGTTTGAGCGGGAAGGGGGAGCGCTCCCCCAGCTCCTTAGCCCATTCCTCCGTTATGGCCCTCTCCCTCACAAAGTAGG
>CAYUYX010000034.1:5962-8841 GCA_964449495.1 uncultured Candidatus Bathyarchaeia archaeon | reverse complement strand
CGCTCCCTCCGCTCACGTACCATGCCAATCAGCTTTACCTCCGAGCCGTGGGCAGCCCTGAGGGCCCTCGAGATGCTCGTGGCGTCCCGGGCATCCATTCGCCGCCTCATGAGGGCGGATAAGCGCTTAAAGCGGTCCCTGAAGTACTCTATGAAATCGTCGAGCTTGCCGCTCGAGCCCACCTCCACCGTCGGGTCCATGAGGACCTCGACATCCGCTTCTGCCTCCCTGGCCGAGGCGAGCTCGATACCCTTCCCCCACGCCTCGAGCTCGGTCCTCTCTTCCCCAGGGCGGGAGAGCTCCTTTATGGCCTCCTCCACATGCTCGCGTTGCACGAAAGCCTCCTCGGACATCTTCGCCCTCTCGACGGCCTTCCTCGCTATCTCGAGGACATCGAGAGCTTCTGGCGCCTCCTCCAGCGCCCTCAGGGCCCCGGGGTGCACCTGGAGGCCGGCCCTTATCACGTACAAGACCGCTTCCCTTACCTCATCGGGTGCCCGCAACCTCAAGCCCCCTCCTCGGTATGATTATCTCCCCGTCGTGCGCCCTCACGGCCTCCGAAAGGCCGAGGAGGTGGAAGGAGGCCGTTAGAGCAGCGGTTATGGCATCGAGCTCGTGGATGGAGAGCTCCCTCTCCTCCAAATCGCCCTTGAGGCCGAGCTCGAGCAGAGCTGCCTGAATGGAGGCCCGGCCCTTAACGGGCAGGCCGAGCACCTTTCTCGTGGACGCCGGGTGGACCTCTATGACGGAGAGCCCCCTCGCCCTGAGGGCCTCGGAGAGCCGTATCCCCCTGAGCGTGAGGGCCTTCATGGCGGGGAAGAGGGGGGGCAGCACGTGGAGGCCGAGCCTGTGCATGGCCTTGTCCACCTCGCGGGCGTACCCCACCTCCGGGAGCGTCAGAGGAGCATCTATGGCCACCAAATCGGGGCTCGTGCGGGCCGTGGCCTCCACTATCTCCTCATCTGAGGCCAATAAAGCTGTTCTGGCCCTGAGCCCCTCGAGGGCAGCCCAGCCGGAGGGGTTCTTCTCTGCGCCCGCACGGTCTATGCCGACCGACCTCAAGCGCTCGGGGATGGCGATGGCGCCGCCGGCTCGGCTCAATCGAGCCCCCTTCGAACCTGACCCACCCGCCCCTTAACCTTTCCTGCCACGGCCATGTCGGTGGGCGGGAGAGGGGCTCAGGCAGCCCTAAGGTGCTTTTCGACGAGCTCCTCGAGAATCGTGGCTGGCAGGACGCCCTCTATCTTCTCGACGGGCTTGCCCCCCACGAAGACCATCAGGGTCGGTATCGCCCTTATCTTGAACCTCTCGGCCAGCTCGGGTGCCTCGTCCACGTTCACCTTGGCGAAGACGGCCTTGCCAGCGTATCTGGCTGCGACCTGCTCGAAGATGGGGGCCATCACGTGGCACGGGGGGCACCAGGGAGCCCAGAAGTCCACCACCACCGGCTTATCCGATGCGCCGACCACTTCGTCGAAGTTCGAGCTATCGAGCACGCGCACGTGCTCCGAGCCCATGCGCCCACGTCTCCCGAGGGAGGCCTTAGGGGTGCGCTGGCACGAGACATATAAACTTGAGCGTTCTATCGCCCGTGTTCCTGAACTGATGTGGCTCGTTGGGCGGGATGAAGACGACCGTGCCCGGCCTGAGGGCGTGTTCCTCGCCCTCCCCGACCACCACGCCCTCGCCCTCGAGGACGAAGACCTCGTGCTCCCAGGGGTGCGTGTGATAGGGCGTGAAGCCCCCGGGCTCGACCTCGAAGACACGCATCCAGAACTTCTCCGCCCCGTGCTCCGTGCGGAGCAGCCAGCGCACCCTCACGCCAGAGCAGCCCTCCATATCGACCGGCTCCAGGGGCACGTCTCGGTAATCGAACACGCGCATACACGAGCACCGCTACGGGCAATAGGGCAGGCCTTATTACCCTTTGGGCCCGACACGGGGGGCGTCGAGGGGCGGGCGCAGCGCCCCTTCATGGCCAAGCTCTTAAGCGCCCCGGGACGTAATGGCCCACAAGCGGTATCTCCCGCCCACAGCCAGGGCAGCGCTTATCCGGCGTGAGCTCGTACTTCATGATGGAGAAGCCATAGCGCTCTATGAGCAAGCGCCCGCACTCCGGGCAATAGGTGTTCTCGAGGGGGTGGCCCGGGACGTTCCCTATGTAAACGAAGTTGAGGCCCTCTCGCCTGGCCAGCTCGTGCGCCCTCTCGAGCGTCCTGACGGGCGTTGGAGGGACGTGGAACCTGTAGGCCGGGTAATAGCGGGTGAAGTGCAGAGGCGTGTCCTCGCCGGCGTTCTCAAGGACCCCCTGCGCTATCCGGCGCAGCGTCCCCTCATCATCGTTGACGCCCGGGATGACGAGCGTTACCACCTCCACGTGGAGGCCGAGCTCCTTGGCCAGGCGGATGTTGCGCCACACCACCTCCGCCCGGGCTGAGCAATAGCGCTCGTAAGCGCTCGGCCCCCCCTTCATATCGAACTTTATGGCGTCCATGCCCGCCTCGGCCAACGCCCTGAGGGCCCGCTCCGTCATGTAGCCATTAGATACGTAATTGTTGTAGAGGCCCTCTTGTCTGGCGAGCCTAAACACATCTAAAGCCCATTCTAAGAGGAGCGTTGGCTCATTAAAGGATATGCTCGTCCCCTGGCAACCCCATCGCACCGCCATGCGGACGAAGCGCTCAGGGCTTATGTAATGCGCTCTCGCGGGGTCGGGCTCGAACTTGCTTATCTCCCAGTTCTGGCACCAGGGGCACGTGAAGTTGCAGGACCACGTGCCGGCCGTGAGGGCCACGCTTCCGGGCCAGAAGTGGAAGAAGGGCTTCTTCTCTATGGGGTTGGCGGATAGGCTCGATATGTCCCCGTAGACGAGCGTGTAG
>CAYUYX010000034.1:0-5952 GCA_964449495.1 uncultured Candidatus Bathyarchaeia archaeon | reverse complement strand
CGTCCCTGTTCTCCCGGGTTCGGCAGAAGCCCCTCTCGCCCGGCCCTATCACACAGCGGCGCTCGCACGCCAGGCAGCGGACCTTATCGGCCCTGAGGCGCTCGTAGAACAGGGCCTCACGAACCGTTGGCGCCCCCGACCCGCTCAAGGGAGGCCCCTTGAGCCGTGGGCCGCCGGAGCCCTAAAAAGCAGAGGGCGGGGCGGCCTGGGCGCTAAGCCTTATAAGGTTCCGTTATGGCGCTCTGGATGAGATGCCCCCCAGGAGGAGAGCCCGCAGGAAGGCCGTGGACAAGTGGAAGACGAAGCGGTGGTTCACGGTCCTGACGCCCCCCTACTTCGGGGAGCGCGAGCTCTTCGATGTGCCAGCCGATGGGCCGGAGAAGCTCCTGAAGCGCGTGATGGAGGCCACGCTCTACGATGTAACAGGGGAGAACATAAGGCAGCAGGTGATAAAGCTCTACTTCCAGATAGTGGGCGTGGAGGGCGATAAGGCGAGGACGATATTCAAGGGCCACGAGTACTCCCGGGACTTCCTCAGGAGCCTCATAAGGCGCCGGACGAGCAAGGTGGATGGCATCTTCGATGTTACCACCAAGGACGGCTACAGGATAAGGGTCTACCCGTGCGCTCTCACGCAATACCGGATCAAGACATCCCAGCAGAGGGCCATAAGGAAGATAATGAAGGAGGTCGTGGAGCGTAAGGCCCGGGAGCTCACCTACGCCCAGTTCGTCCAGGAGATGGTGTTGGGCAAGATGGCCTCGGACATCTACAACGAGGCGAAGAAGATAGCGCCCCTCAGGCACGTGGGCATAAGGAAGAGCAAGCTCCTCTACGCGCCCGAGCTCGAAGAGCTCGAGAAGAAGGAGAGCTCGAAGGGCCCCTCTTCCTCCTGATGTGCCCCGACCTCTAAGGCGCTGGGCGGAGGGCTCCTCCTTGCAAATTATAATCAAGACCCCGCTCGGCCTGGAGAAAATAGCTGCCTCAAGGGCCGTCGAGCTTGTAGGCGGGCGTGCGGAGGCGAGGCCGAGGCGCTTTAAGGGGCTCGTCGTACTCGATGGGCTCGATGACCCGGATAGGGCCGCCGAGACGCTCGAGCGCTCTCTCCCTGAGGCGGAGTACGTCCTGAGGGTCCTATGCACGGCGAGAGCCGATTTGGAGGAGATAGCCCGCAAGGCCGCCGAGCTGGCGAGGGGGAGAATAGGGCCTGACGAGACCTTCGCCGTCAGGACGACGAGGAGGGGGCGCCACGATTTCACGAGCATAGAGGTGAATGTGCGAGCGGGCTCGGCCATCCAGGCCGCCACTGGGGCCGATGTGGACCTCGGCAGCCCGGACAAAATCGTATGGATAGAGGTGATAGGGCCAGAGGTGGGCATAGCCATAACGCCTGGGAGCATCGTCTGGAGGAAGCGGAGGCCTGGGAAGCCGGGCGTAATAGGCCTCCTGAAGCGCATATCCTTCGCCCAGATGCCGTACCTCGGCGAGGGCGCAAAGCCCATGGGAATCCGCATAGGGAGGGCCGTCCAGGCCTTCGAGCTCGGGGAGCTCGTCATAACGCCCCACGAGCCCGTTGATGCCGCCCAGCTGGCCGAGTTCGTCTCAGGCGTCCTCGAGGGCCGAGAGAGCAGGCTGAGGGTGCAGGAGCGCACCTACGCCCGGGAGGTACGGGCCGTCCCGGTGAAGATCCAGGACCTCTACCAGTTCGTGCGTGATAGGAGCGGGGAGCCCTTGATAGCCACGGACCCCACGGGCCTGACCGTCGGAGAGGCGAGGGATGAGATAGCGGCGTTATTCGGGCGGCGTGGACGCATAAACATCCTCGCAGGGGCCAGGGAGGGCCTGCCCAAAGGGGTCCTCCGCTTCGCAACCCTCGTGTTGGACCTGTGCCCGGGCATAACGTTCGCAACGGAGCACACCGTGCCGGCCGTCGTGAGCGCCCTCGTAACGTGCTTGGAGGAGGCGGGCGTCCTCGGCAACGTGAGCGGGGGAGCTGCTCGGGGATGGGCATGAGCCCTGGGCACCTTAGGAGGGAGGAGCTCAGGCGCCTGGTGGCCAGGGAGGCCGCCTGGCTGCTCTACACGGGCCAGGTGGAAGAGTATAAGACGGCGAAGGAGATGGCCGCTCAAGCGCTCGGGGCGAGGAGGCTTCCCTCCAACCTCGAGGTAGCGGTTGAGCTTGACAAGTTAGCCGACGAGCTCGAGGGGCCGGAGAGGGCGAGGAGGCTCGTGGAGGCCAGGAGGGAGGCCCTATCGCTCATGAGGGCCCTCGGGAAATTCCATCCCAGGCTCGTGGGAAGCGTGTGGCGCGGAATAGCCCATAGGGGGAGCGATATAGATATAGAGGTCTTCTGGGATGAGGGGGATGCCGTTGAAAAGGCCCTCAGGGAGGCTGGCTACGCGGTGAGAGAGCGGAGGCTCATGGAGAAGCACGAAAATGACAGGTTAATCGCCTGCTATCACATCTACGTGGAAATGCCCTCGGGCCGTGAGGCAGAGGTAATCGTGCGCCCGGAGGCAGAGCGCTTCAGGAAAAGGCGATGCGAGGTCTTCGGGGACGAGCTGAGGGGCCTGACGCCAGAGGAGCTCGAGCGTGTCCTGGCAGAAGAGCCCACGAGGAAATTCCTGCCGCCCGAGGCCGGATGAGGCCTTAGGCGATACGATGTATAGCTATGGCGATACTACCGTTTTCGACGCCGCCGAGCGCTTCAACGACTCCCGCTCATCGACCACTTATATAGCTTTATTAAGGCCACGCACCCGGCTGCGAGAATCAAGCAGAAAATGGCGAGGGGGAGCCACGGGGCCCCTGGCCCTTCTATATAGGGTAGGGGGAACGGTGGTGGGGGAGGCCTCGCCGGCTTCACGTGGCATATCGTCCAGTTCACGGCCGGCTCATAGCCCTCCGCATAGGCCCAGACGGTTATGTTGTAATCACCTGCGCCGGTATGCTCGAACGTAAATTCGTAAAACGGTGCGTCCTTAGGGCCCGGCAGCCCTAAGGGGGCCCCGTAGGTCTTCTCAACCGTGAAGTTCTTGACCCAGGGCTCGCTATCGCCCCCGAGGTAGTGGACCCGAGCATAGACGGCGTAGCAATCCACCAGGAACTCGGGCCCGATCTCACCCCGATCCCTCGCCTCCGCATCCTCTATTATTATGCCGACGTATATCGGGCGTTCCATGTCGGCATACATGTTCTTTGTCGGATATATGCCTATATACATTCTTTTCAAATCGGCGGTTCCGGTGGCCATAGGAGAAGGAGCCGCAGCGATTGGGCGTAGAATGAGGAAAAGGCAAAAAAATAGCAGGAAGCAGCGCTCCTGGGCGCTTCATGGCTCAACGCCCGGCAGGTAAGTAGCCGGTTGGTCGGCGTTGCGACCGAGGGCTCGCAGGAGGCCCGTCCCCCAAGCGAGCGCCGAAGTGGGAGAGATTGTCATAAATCCTAAGGCCTTGCTCTGCATCACGCTTCGCCCAGCTTTAGCTTCCCTCCACCTCTTTATATTTTCCTACGGAATAGGGCTATGAGCGTCAGCCTTAATAAAGGGGGCTCCTGATGGGGCGGTGGGAGCCGCCTTGGTGAGGGTGCACTTCAAGGCCGAGTACGCCCTTGAGTTCGGGGAGACCTACGAGCTCAGGCTCGGCAGGCGCACGACGCTCAGGGAACTGTTGGAGCGCCTCTGCCAGGTCTTCGGGAAGCGCTTCAGGCTGGGCGTTTACGACCCCGAGAAGGGGGCGCTCATGAACGTCATCATAAAGATAGGGCTGAGCTCGAAGAAGGCCGTCGAGAGCTTAGACGTGCCCGTGGGCGACGAGGACGATGTGGTGATATGGCCCCTCGACCTCGGGGGCTGAGGGCGGAGGAGGGCTCCCCCCAGGGCGAGGAGATGCCTAACGCATATTTGGTGGGGGCGTCTCGACAAGGGCGGTGATGTCTTGAGCGAGGTGAGGCTAAGGCGTGAAGCCTTAGAGGCCTATCTCGCCGAGGTCTTCGGCCAGCCCGTCGAGCTCCTCGGGGTGGGGGAACCCGGCGAAGCGCCCAGGCCAGCGGAGGAAGAGCTCAAGGGATTCGGATATGGAAGGCCCTTCTTCATAAGCGTGCTCGTGGGGGACGAGGAGCGCCAGCTCGTGCTGGAAACCGTCAAGCCCAGCCAATTCGGCCACGAGAGGCGCTCGGATAGGGCGGCCGTCCTCCTCTGGCAGTACGATGCCTTCAACACGCTCCCCAAGCACGTCAGGGCCTTAGATGTAGGGGTATTCACGAGGGATGGCCGTCTAAAATCGCTCCGGGATTGGGATGAGTTCTTCATCCTCGTCGAGAAGGCGGATGGGGTGCTCTACCACGTGGATTTGGACAGGATAATGGGGGAGCGCCGCTTGACGGAGCTCGACAAGCGCAGATGCCTTGCCCTCTCCGGCTACCTGGCCGAGATACATGCGGAGAAACGAGACGAGCCCGTCCTTTACGTGAGGCACATAAGGGACCTCCTCGGCCACGGGGAATGCATAATGGGCCTCATAGACAGCTACCCGCCCGGCCTGGATTACGCTCCGGAGGAGCTCCTCCGCGAGGTAGAGCACGCCTGCGTGGATTGGCGGTGGAGGCTGAAGCACAGGACGCACCGCCTCAGCATGATACACGGGGATTTCCATCCCTGGAACGTCCTCTTCAGGCCGGGGGGCACGGACTTCGTCCTCCTCGATAGGAGCAGGTTCGATTGGGGGGAGCCAGCCGACGACGTGGCCGCCATGACGATAAATTACCTGTTCTACTCCATAAGGGCCTACGGACGCCTGGAGGGGCCTTTTGAGGAGCTGTTCACGACCTTCTGGCGGGATTACCTGGCCAGGACGGGCGATGAGGAAATCCTCGAGGTCATCCAGCCCTTCTACGCGTGGAGAGGCCTCGTCGTGGCGAGCCCGATTTGGTATCCCACGCTGTCGAGGGATGTGCGGGAGAAGCTCTTCAGCTTCATAAAAACGGTTCTGTCCGTGGAGCGCTTTGAGCCGGAGGCCGTCAACGACTACGTGGAGGGGAGGGCCTGAGCCCCCTCAGGATGTCTCGAGCCGTCTCACGAACCATCTCGGGCCGATTATGCCGAGGTAGGTGAGCGATACGGCTACCATGAGGGTGATGAGCTTGAGGGAGGTAACGATGCGCATGGCCCACTCGAGCTCGGCCAAGAAGGGGTGGACGAGGACGAGCGTAACGGCCACGACCATTAGGAGCATGCCCCATATGGCGTACTTGTAGCGCTTCACGGTTACCGGGTCCGCACCGCTCATCCTCTCCTTTACGAGCTTGAGGAAGCTGGCACAGCCCACGTAGCCGACGATTACCATGGCGAGGACGGCGATAATCATGGTCGCCAAGACCTCCGGGTGCTGGGCCAAGGTCCCCTGGACCTTGAGGAGCTTCAGGTAGAGGCCCTGGTTAGCCTGGAGGTAAGCCCAATTGGCGAAGGAGGCGATGAAGGCCACGGCGGTTACCCCAATCATGGCCTTGTCGAGGCTGTCCAGCTCGTCGGACCTCGAGAGGCTTGCGTAGAGCTGGATGGTGAGGAAGAAGACGGTGGCCAGGGAGACGCTCACGGCCGTGGTCAAGGCCTCGAACGCATCGGCCCAATTCGGGGCTCTTATGGGCTCGTGGGCGAGGCCCCCGTATAGGTCGGCCAAGATATGGCCAATCACGTGGCTGCAATCCCCAAAGCCTATCAGGAGCAGGCCCACCCCGAGCGTCTTCACCTTCTTATCGTCCATCTTCCTCCCGGCCATGAGCGTGAGCGCGCCGATGCCCATCATCACGGAGACGTAGAAGAGGCCGAAGGCGTGGAACAGAGCATCTACTAACTCCAATTTCCGTCCTCCCCGCCCGATTTCTACGCTTAAGTTTTTAAGATTTCCCACAAGCACGCTTGAGCGAGCGGATACGCCTTGAGCGAGGGACATCGGG
>CAYUYX010000033.1:7688-9323 GCA_964449495.1 uncultured Candidatus Bathyarchaeia archaeon | reverse complement strand
GGTTAAGGCCCGAGACCCTCTTCCGGCCCACGAACTCGAGGTGCGTTATCCCGAGGGCCTTGAGCTCCCTTATCCTCCGCTCGACGACCTCCTCCTCCGGCCTCGGGTAGGCCAGGACCAGCGCATAGGGCATCTTCCTCAGCCCATCAACTCCGACGAGCAAGCCAGCGGGGCCTCCCCAAGAGGAAATCGGCCAGGAACTCCCCAAAGCCCTTTAGTCCCTCGCTCAGCCTAACCACCTCCTCGTCGAGGAGCAAGGTGAAGCCCTCTGCGATGTGCTTGGCCAGGAGGCGGGCTACCCCGGCGTCCTCTCCCCCGTTCTTGAGGCGCTCCCGGAGCAGCTCGGCAGCATCAGCCCATCTCCTCCTCTTGAGCACGCAAAGCCTATCCCCCTCTATGAAGGGGCCACATACCAAATCGGGTTTCCCGGCGTTCTTCCTGAGGAAGCGCTCCACGTGCTCCTCGAGCCAGACGGGCGGTCCTATGTGCTTCTCGACCGGCGGGAGGTGGGCCGTCTCGAGCTCGAACATCAGCACGCAATTAGATACCTCGTCCGACCAGGCCGTGGCCCGAAGGACACGGAACCCCTCGTTCTTCAGCATGTTTCTCAAGGCCCTGGTGGTCCTCCAGAGCTGGCCCCACAGGATGTCCGGGGCCATATCGCTGAAGCGGACGTGGATGGCGAGGATGGATGTCCCTCTCGAGCGTATCCCGGCCCTTAGCTTTTCCTGACTCGTCGGACCCGGCTCCTCAGGGAAGAAGAACGTCTCGCTCGGCGCTCTAAGGAACTCCCTGGCTGCGAGGACGAATAACGCCATCTTCTCGAGGCTGACGGAGGCAGCGGCGTTCCTCCCCGGGTCCACTGGGTCAATCACGATTAGGTGATGCCTGAAGAGCTCGGTGGCCTCTCGTTCTTGGCCTGCGTAGTGCCCTGCGGGGTCTAAGACGATGCCCCTCCGCCAACGGGAGGCGGCCCTGAGGACCTCCACGAAGCCGCCGTAGTGGATGGCGAGGACCTCGCAGAGGTAGCCGCTGAAGCCCCCAACCCTCAGCTCGGCACCGTATGTCCCTATGCCCTTCATGAACTTCTTCAGGAGCCTCACCTCGCCCTTCAAGCGCTCGTCCAGCCGGCTTTTCACGTACTCCGTGTGGTAAGGCGTCCTGTCCGTTGCGGAGAGCCACTCCCCGGGCCTGACGGCGTAGCAGGGGACGATGTTGACCCTTATCCCATCTGCGTAGCACTCGAGGTACGGGTGCTCGGCGAAGCGCTCTACCTGCTTGAGGCCCTCCGTCGCCTCCCTGGCCAGCTCGAGGAAGCGCGTCCTGAGGAACCTACGTGGCACATCGGGCTTGAAGCGGACGAAGATGTCCACATCGGCTTCCCCGCTGAGCCACGTGTCCTTGGCGAGAGAGCCCTCGAGCCTCACCTCGCCCCAAACGCCCTCTTCAGCCAGGAGAGCCCTGAGACGGCCCATTATGTCCTGCGCCAGGGAGAGGACACGTTCACGCTCTTCCTCCCCCGGCGTTATGCGCTCTAACACCTTGGAGCATACCGCCTCGAGGGCCGTCAATCCGCCCTGCGGGAGAGACGCCCTCTTATAAGCCGAGCGCATGCGCCCTCGCTCACAACAGCCT
>CAYUYX010000033.1:0-7678 GCA_964449495.1 uncultured Candidatus Bathyarchaeia archaeon | reverse complement strand
GCCTGAGGGGGATGGAAGCCTCATCGAGCTTGCTCCTCATCGCCATGAGGGCCGCTGCGCCGAGGGGGGTTATGGCGTAGAGCACCCTCCTCCCGAACGGGACGGTCTTCACGAGGCCAGCCTCCACGAGGCGCTCGAGCTGCCTCTTGGTCGACCACCAGCTCATCCCGAGCTCCTTGGCGAGCCTGTTACAGCTCATCCTCCTGGCGGATAGGACCTCGAGCATCCTCAACCTCGTCCTCGCACCAGGCCCCTCGAGCAACACGGCTTCCACGGCCTCGGGGACGATGGTCCTCGGTCGGGCTCCCCCGGGGGGCTCGGCGAGGCCAACCGATTTCAGGAGCCCCGCTGGAATTGGGGAAGAGGTGCCCATTAAGAGGAAAACTCCATCTAAAACCTCCGAGAGCTCGTTGACCGCCCTTACCACGGCCTCCCTCGGGGGAGGCCTCACAGCAGATGCGGGAGGGGGAGGAGGGACCTCGAGATGTACCTCATCTGGGCCTATGTTCTCAAGGACGTTGGCCATTTCCCTCAGGTGCTCGTGGCCCAGGTTGGTGATTCCATTCTGGAGTTCAAGGAGAGTGATGGATATCGCGAGCTTTCCATCCGATAAACGCTTCCTCAACTTCCTCAACCCTTCCTTGATGGCCCTCAAGCCGGGAAGAGCCGGATGCGGTCTGTTGATGGCCCCCCAAAGGCCCTCATCAACGGCGTCGAGTTTTGCGACAACGTAGTCTGCGTTCGAGAGGGCCCTCGCTATCTCCTCGTTGGCCAGGAGGGAGGAGTTCGTGAAGACGGCGAGCTTCGCCCTCGGCGCACGTTCATCCCTTATCTTACTCGCCCCGAATACCACGTCCTCGAGCTCGGGGTGGAGGGTGGGCTCCCCGTTCCCTATCAGCACGAGGGCCTCTACCTCGTGGAAAGAGCTCAGGAGCTCTAAGGAGCTCATCAGGGCGCTCGCTATCTCGGCTGCGGGGAGCCAGCCGGGCACCTCATCCGAGGATGAGACGAGCTTTATGAAGGCCGAGAGGGGGCAGTAGGCGCATCTGTACGTGCAGAAGGCCTCCCCGGGCGGCAGGAGGTTCACGCCGAGGACCCTGCCGAGCCTCCTGGACACGTTGGGGCCGAAGACTACGGACCTTATGAGCTGGGATGTGTCGGCGAGGGGGTCGTAGGCGAGCGAGCGTCTCGAGCGCATGGCCATCGTGATGTCCCGCGCCCTCCTATATACATCTTCCCCCGCCTTGCGCCAGGGGCTCAAATTGAGCTCAACTTGAGAGGGAGCTTATGAGCGAGGCCCGGGCGTGGGTGGCGTGCCCCTCGTGAGCTCGGGCAGGGGGCCGGGTACCGGCCTGAGGTGGAGCGTGCTCCTGGCCTTAGCCGCTGTCTTCACGGCCCTCGTGTGTGTGGCCACCATGATGTTCATCCTCTACGTGCCCGCCACGGAGGGCTACTTCAACCTGGGCGAGACGATGGTGTACACGGCCGCCATCCTCCTCGGCCCCTATATCGGCGCCATCGCAGGCGGCGTGGGCTCCGCTCTCGCCGACGTGCTGCTCGGCTTCTCCATCTACGCCCCCGCCACGCTCGTGATAAAGGCCGCCGAGGGCTTCGTGGTGGGCTTTCTAACGAGGCGTGGGGCCCGGGTGAGCGAGACGGGCAGGAGATACCTGGCGACAGCCGCCTCTATCTTGGCGGGCTCCCTCCTCGGCTCCATAGGGGCCCATTATTACAGCGGGGAAGTAACCATCACCATAGGGCCTGGGGGACAAGGCTCCGTAGAGCTACCCGCTTACGTCCCCGTCTGGCTGTGGGTATTCCTCGGCGTCTCCGTCTCCGTCCTCATAATGGCCCTCAGCGCCTACCTCGAGCCCGAGACGAGCTGGGCGGTCTTCTCCATCCTGTCCGGCGGGGCCCTCATGGTCCTCGGCTACTTCGCCTACGAGTCCTTCCTCAAGGGCGTGGTGGCGGCGGCCTTCGAGGTCCCCGTGAACGTCGGCCAGGTCTCCGTGGGCCTCGCCGTTGCGGTGCCCCTCACGAGGGCGCTGAGGAAGAGGCTCTCCACCCTTCTCGCACGCTTCGGGAGCACGTGAACTCGCCCTCGAGCCCAGCGCTTAAGACGGGCCGTCCGCCGGGATGCGCGGCCTTGTCTTCCGTGGACGTGGCCGTGAGCGCCCTGAGGAGCGTGGAGCCCGAGGACGTACGGGTCCTCAGGACCATCGAGAAGCTGATGGGCCGGTACGAGCACGTCCCCGTGGACGCCATCTTGAGGGCCTCCGGCCTCCCCGAGCGCGAGGTGGGCTACAGGCTCGACAGGCTCCACGCCCTGGGCCTCATAAGGCGTTGGATTGGCCCTTACACGGGCTACGTGCTCCGCATGGCCGGCCACGACCTACTGGCCCTCTACTCGCTCGTGAGGGCCGATGTGCTCGAGGCCTTCGGCAAGCCCCTGGGCGTGGGGAAGGAAGCAGATGTCTACGACGCCCTCACGCCGGATGGGCGGAGGGTGGCCGTGAAGTTCCACAGGCTCGGGAGGACGAGCTTCAGACAGACGAGGCGCCTCAGGGGCTACACCAGGCCGGACCTGTGGTCCGATTGGTACGTGCGCTCGAGGGTAGCGGCCAAGCGGGAGCTGAGGGCCCTAAAGCTCGCGTACGCCCACGGCGTCTCCGTCCCAGAGCCGATTGCAAGGAACAGGCACGTGCTCGTTATGGGCATCATAGAGGGGAAAGAGCTTGCGAGCGTCTCGGAGCTCCCGGAGCCGGACGCCGTCCTCGCAGAGGTGCTCGAGAACGTGAGGAAGGCCTACGTGGGGGCGGGGATAATCCACGCCGACCTGAGCGAGTTCAACATAGTGATAAGGCCGGACGCCAGCGTGCTCATCATCGACTGGCCTCAGTTCGTGTACAAGAGCCATCCCAACGCCCGATGGCTTCTCGGGAGAGATGTCAGGAACGTCCTAAGGTTCTTCAGGAGGAGGTTCGGCCTCCACATCAGCGAGGAAGCGGCCATCGGCTTCGTCGTCGGCACTCGGCGGGATGTCCCCGGCCTTCACCTGGGCGGCTCGAGCACCACGTAGAGGATGTTGTTGCCCCTTATGAGGACGTTCGTCCCGTAGTTCATCACCTGCCGGCCGTTGACGTACTCCCTCGCCTGGGAGAGCACTATGTTCATGTAATTATCGCATATCTCCATGACGCCGTGGTATTCGACGCCGTTCTTCAGCCTGATTACTATCGGGGAGTTCATGAACCTCGCCAGCACGTTGAGGGGCTTCCTGTTGGCCTCCATGCTCGCACCTCGCCGATATGGGTGGTGTACTGTTAAAAGCTTTAGGAGGTCTCTCCTCATAACTCAGGATAAGCTTTTATATAGCCCTGCCCGGAAAAGGGCCTCTCCGCCCCTCTTTCCATAACCTGACTTACGCCAAACCTGGTAAAGCCCCTTATAAGAGCGCCTGCCCCAGGGGTGCGGCGGGAGAGGGTTGGAGGTCATCCCCCTCGCGTTCGACAGCATGGGCACGAGGAGCATGGCGACCCTCGTGAGGACGGATGATTTGGCGGTCCTCTTGGACCCCGGCGTGTCCCTCGCCCCGAGGCGCTACGGGCTCCCGCCCCATCCCCTCGAGCTCATGAGGATGGACGAGCACCACGAGGCCATAGTGGAGGCGGCGAGGGAGGCCGATGTGCTCGTGGTAACCCACTACCACTACGACCACCACATGCCGGATGAGCCGGAGCTCTTCGAGGGGAAGGTGGCCCTGCTGAAGCACCCGACGGAGAACATAAATCGCTCGCAGAGGGGGAGGGCAGCCTACTTCCTCGATAGGCTGAGGGGCTTCCCAAAGCGCCTTGAGTTCGCAGACGGGCGGGAGTTCAGGTTCGGCCGGACAGAGCTCCGCTTCTCCAAAGCCGTTTATCATGGGACAAACCCCCGGTTGGGTTACGTGATAGAGGTGTGCGTGGAGTGCGCTGGCGAGAAGCTCGTCTTCACATCGGATGTAGAGGGCCCCGCCTTAGATGACCAGGTTGAGTTCGTCCTCTCCGAGCGCCCGGAGCTCGTCATCCTCGATGGCCCCATGACGTACATGCTCGGCTTCCGCTACTCGGCCCGGAGCCTCGAGGCATCCGTCGAGAACATGGTGAAGATGCTCGAGGCGGGCGTCCAAACGCTCGTGGTCGACCACCACTTCCTCAGGGACCTCCACTACGAGGAACGCATAGGGCCCGTTTACGAGGCTGCGAGGGGGCTCGGCGCAAAGGTCATCACGGCCGCAGAGCTCGCTGGCAAGCCCATAGAGATGCTCGAGGCCCACAGGAAGGAGCTCTACGAGCGCTATGGCCCCGGCGAGCGTTAATCGGGCTACGGGGATACGCCGTCCCCCCCTCGCCTCTTGTCGTAATGCTTTTAGCCCTAAGCCGAAGCCTGGGCCGAGGTGCTGGGATTGGGCCAGGGCATGCCGTTCGGCTGGGAGGAGGTGCTCTACGCCGCCGTCCTCGTGGGATGGGTCCTCGTGGTCGTGCTCCTCATCTCCAAGGGCGTCTACGAGGTTGCGAAGAAGCGCACGAGCCACCTCGGGGAAGAGAGGAGCCACAAGGTGGGCATGTACTTCGCCCGCAAGACCATTCACATGCTCGCTGGCGGGTTAGTGGCCGTCCTCGTGGCCGCCCTCCCGCTCTTCAAGACGCCCATAATGCCGTTTACCATGGGCGTTCTCCTGGCCCTCATGTGCTGGTGGCCCCATCACACCGGGAAGCTCATGGAGTGGTTCCAGGACAAGGAGAACATGTACGAGGTGAACTTCTGCCTCGTGTGGGCGACCCTCATGGCGGCGGGCTGGCTAATCGCCGACCAGTACAATCATGCGCTCGGGTGGTGGCTCGGGGCCGTCCCCGTCCTCTTCATGGCCTTCGGGGATGGCCTGACGGGCATAGTGCGTAACTTCCTCTTCAAGAAGCGCACGAAGCACTGGTCGGGCAACGTGGCCATGTTCATCCTCTGCGCCCCCCTGGGCTATTTCATAGGCCCCTTCTACCTCGCTGGCGTCCTGGCCGCAGCCCTGGCGAGCGCTGTCGAGCACGTGGAGAAGATAGGCGATACCTACGTGGACGACAACATCACCGTCCCAGTGATGGCCTTCCTCGTCCTCGCCGTCTTCACGGTCTTCGGCATCCCCTACACGCTCGTCTCCACGTGATACGAAATCGACATAAGGTCGGGGACGTGGGATAGGCCCGGGTGCCAGGCGTGAGGAAAGCGCTCACGAGGGGGGAATCGGCCCTCGTCCTGATAGTCGTAGCTCTAACGGTCTTCTCCATGTGGACCTACGTCGCCTACGAGGAGCTCGGGAAGGACTACGCCGCCCTGGCGAGCGAGCACGAGGAGCTGTCGAGCCGTTACGAGGAGCTCAACGAGACGTACTACCGCCTGCTGGCGGATTACCTGGCCTTGAACGAGAGCTATTGGGACCTCCTCCGCCAGCCCGGCGTGAACATCACCGTCATAAACGATAGGAATTACTCATCCATAGCCATGGAACTCGTGGAGGCCGCCAATGAGAGCATATACCTAATCATGTACATCCTGAAGTACGACCCCGGGGACCCGGCCGACCCGGTCAACGAGCTCGTGTGGGCCCTCGGCAACGCCTGTGCGAGGGGGGTGGCCGTCAACGTAATCCTCGAGGGCAAGAGCGGGGTCGTGGAGCTTAACCAGGCCGCCTTCGATTACCTATCGGGCGTAGGGGCGAACGTAACGTACGATGCTGGCGGCGTAACCACGCACTGCAAGCTCCTCGTCGTGGACGAGCGCTTCGTGTTGGTCGGGAGCCACAACTGGACGGAGAGCGCCATGTGGTACAACCACGAGGCGAGCATCCTCATAGAATCCCCGGCGATAGCCAGGCTTGAGGTAGAGTACTTCAACAGACTATGGGCCGAGGCCACAGGAGGCTGAAATAGCGCTCTCAAGCGCCCGAGGAGGTCAGGCGCCCTCGCCCTCTTTTTCCTCCGCCCCGCCTTCCTCCCCCGGTGCGCCCTCTTCCTCCTCCGGCCAGGCGATTACCTTTGTGTTAACCTGTATGATGTCGTCTGTTATCACGTTGCCCCTCACCGTCTTGCGCCTGCGCTCCCCCCTCTCCCTCGGCCTGAAGCCGGGCCCTCCGCTCAGCAATACGCGTACCCTCACCCCCCCATGCACGTCGGGCCTCATGGGGAAACCATCTCTATCAGTCCCTCCGGTTATCTGGAGCTTGTAGCCCGGCATGCCCACCACGGAGCCGTCGATGACATCGCCTATCTTCATGCCTATGAAGGGCGTGAACTGCTCGGGCGTGAGGTGGACGGGCTTCGTCCTCCCCGTCCTCGGGTCGGAGACGTTCACCCGGTAGTAAAACTCCTCTTCCTCCCCCTTCTTACCCGACATCGCACTCACCTCTCAAGGCCGGGGGAGGCGCCTCCTCATAAGAGCTTAGGTGCTCGAGAGCCCGGGGAAACCTCCTCGTTACCGCCTCACCAGCCGAGCTCTTCCCTGAGCCTCTCCATCATAATCTCCTCGAGCTCCTCGAGGACCTCTACCTCGTCGGGGCTCAGCCTGTCCCTGAACTCCCCCAGGAGCTTTCGCCTGTGCTCTGGCGGGACGCTCACGTAGAGGACGTCGCCCTCGTCGATGTGGCGCCCCACTATGGCCTTGTCTATGGAGATGGCCACCTGCATGCCGGCCTTGGCCTCGGGTATGGCCTTCTTCCTATCCTGGATCTGCAGTATCTGGCCTACATCACGCCCGTCCTGCCTGATGAGCCTATACCTTGGCTTTATCCGGCCAGCTAGCACTTCTATGCCCACGATGGCTGGCCTGGAGCGCCTGAAGACGAAGCCCGGCAGTATCCTTATCTTGCCGGGCTTCACGAGGGCCTCGAACTCACGCCTGAGCTTCGTCTCCCTCATCTCCTCCGCCCATCTCACATACTCGTCTATGAGCGTGTAGATTATGTTGCTCTCGAATATCTTGATGCCCCTCGCCCTGGCCTCTTCTTCGGCATCCGGCAGGATTCTCACGTTGAAGGCCAGTATGGCCCCGTAGGCCTCGTCCTTCTCCTTCACCACGGACGCCTCCACCACGTCTGACTTGCAGACATCCCCCACGTCTGCCAGCCGGACGGGGACCTTCCTCCTGGCCAAGCTCTGTATTATGGCCTCAAGGCTCCCGAGGGCATCGGCTTTCACCACTACGCCCGTCTTGTCCGTCGCTATCCTCACCTTCTCTATCTCCGCCCTGACGGCCTCGACGTAGGGGCCTATGTCCTCGCCCTCCGGGACCACGTATATCGGTGAGCCGGCCAGGGCGTCCTCGAGGTCCGGCGCCACTATCTTCACGCCTGCGGCAGCATGGACTTCTCCCACGGACGAGAACTTCTCCCTCGGGTCCCTTATCTCGTCCAGGGGCTTTGGGAGCAGGATGGCCCTCACCCTTGTGACTATTGGGCCCCTCTTGCCCCCGAGGACTATCGTATCGCCCTTCTTCAAGACGCCATCGTAAATTATGGCGTTCACGGTCGTCCCGAGGCCGACCTCCTCCCTGACCTCCAGGACCGTGCCCTTGGCGGGCCCCTCAGTGGTGGCGAGCCTGTGGCGCAGGTATTGCTGGGTAAGCCCTATCAGGACGGCCAGGAGCTCTACTA
>CAYUYX010000032.1:8400-9436 GCA_964449495.1 uncultured Candidatus Bathyarchaeia archaeon | reverse complement strand
GTGAAATCCGTGAGCTTCTTCTGCACGAAGCCGTCCCTCATGCTCATGACGTACTCAACCGCCTCATCCGGCGTTCTGAAGCGGAGCTCGAGGAGCCTCGAGGGACCCCAGCCCCGGCACTTCAGGCCAGCTATTATAGAGGCCACGGAAACGGCCTTCATCAGGTCGCCCGTCGCCACGTAGGTGGCCATGAAGGCGCCGCACCAGGAATCGCCTGCGCCCGTCGTGTCCACAACATCGCCCTCTGGGACGGTCAGGGCGGGGACCATCTGGACGCCGAGTTCCTCCCCGCTCACGATGGCGCCGAGCTCGCCGAGGGTTACCACGAGCGTCTTGGCCTGGAGGGCCTCTATGGCCCTTGCTATGGACCGAACGCCCGTGAGGGCCTTCACCTCCTCATCGTTCAAGATGAAGAAGTCAGCCTCCCTGGCCACCTCCCTGAGCGCCTCCCTCGCCCTCCTCCCCTCGCGCAGGTAGCCCTTCCACGTGTTGACGGATATCAGGGCCCTCGGGGAGCGCTCCCTCACGTGCCTTATCATGCGCAAGACCTTCGTGGGCCTCATGGGGGCCATGTGGATGGCCACATCGCTCGATAGCCACTCGTCGGGGATGGTGCGGACCCCTATCCTGGCCCCGGCCCCGAGCTGGGCCTTCAGGTAGTGGGCGTTCCACCCCTCATCGTACCTTATGTGGAAGCGCGTGGACGGCATATCGAAGCGCTTTATCCCGCTCATGGGGAAGGCCTTGAGGACGTCGTTGAAGGCGTAATCGCGCCCTATGGCCGTTGCGAGGCGGACGCTCCGATAAATGGTTTTAGCGGCGAGGGCGGCGTAGAGGGCCCCTCCTCCCGGCTGGAAGTTAGAGCCCTTGGGCGTCTCGACCACATCCATGGAGACGTGGCCCACGAAGACGAGCGGTCTCTCGCCCATGCCCACCGCCTCGGCCAGCCCTCTCCTCTAAGCTTTTGGCCGGGAGCCTTTTTAAGGAGGCCACCGCTTTCAGGTGGGCGATGGGCGTTGGGGGTGCTATTCGGATG
>CAYUYX010000032.1:6423-8390 GCA_964449495.1 uncultured Candidatus Bathyarchaeia archaeon | reverse complement strand
ATTCGGATGTATCTCGCTATCCAATAGGGCTTTGGCGGTTTCCCGCGAGGCCCTCATGAGGGCGGCCTTCGTCGGCCACGATTCCTCCGGTCTGGCCTTCGTAGAGGACGGGGAGCTCAAGCTCTACAAGGATGCCAGGCCGGTCGAGGAGTTCCTGAGGGGCGTGGACGCCGATGCCCATAGGGCGAGGGCGTGCATAGGGCATACGAGGTGGGCTACTCACGGCGCTCCCGCACAGGTGAACGCTCATCCCCATACGGATTGCACGGGCCGGATAGCCGTGGCGCACAGCGGCATAATAGAGAACTTCGCACAGGTAAGGGCCGAGTTAGAAGCAAAGGGCCACAAGTTCAGGTCGAAAACGGATACGGAGGTCCTGGCCCACCTCGTGGAGGAGGCCATCAGCTCTGGCTTGGGCCTCAGGGAAGCCGTGGCGTCAGCTCTGAGGGCCGTTGAGGGCTCTGTTGCAGCAGCCTTCGTGTGCTCCAGCGAGCCGGAGACCGTCTTGTGCGCCTGCAAGAACTCCTCCCTCTTCGTGGCCCGTGGGCCAGACGGCTTCGCCTGCTCCTCCGAGCTCGCCTGCCTCTGCGGAATCGCCGAGGCCTACTCCACGCTCTCGGACGGGGAGCTCGCCCTGCTGAGACCCGATGGGGCGGAGTTCTTCGATGTGGAGACCCTCAGGCCCGTGGAGAAGGCCTTTGAGCCATTTGAGCTCGGCCTTGATGAGGCGAGGAAGGGCGGGAAAGCCCACATGCTGCTGAGGGAGATATGGGAGCAAGCCCGTTTCCTCGCCGATTCCCTCAGGCTCCAGAGGGATTATCTCGACCAGATGGCCTCTATGCTCGGGAACTCGGAAGAGGTGTTCCTCGTGGGTTCCGGCCCATCTTATAATGCGTGCTTGGCTGCGAGCTATTTGTTCTCCTCCCTGGCATACAAGGCCGCCCACGCCGTGAGGCTCGAGGACTTCGCAGAGCACTACGGAAACGCTCTCGGCGTGGCCGTAACCGTTCTCATCGCAGATGAGAAGGGCGATGGGCCCGAGCTCAGGGAGCTGGTCGAGCTCGCAAGAGGGAAGGGCGCCACCGTCATCGGCATCACGAACCGGCTCGGCTCCTACCTAACGCATATGGCGAGGGTTTACGTCTGCCAGCACTCCGGCCCCCCGTTGGGCGTCAGGCCCATGAGGACCTTCACGGCCCAGGCCCTCGTCCTCGCCCAGCTTGCCCTCAGGATAGCGGAGCTCAGGGGCAAGATAGGCCACATCGAGATGGAGGAGTACCGGGAGGCCCTCTTGGCCGTTCCATCGCTCGTGGAGGAGACCATAAGGCTCGCCCTCCCGATGGCCGAGGAGGTGGCGGCGAGGTACGCAGATAGGCGCTTCTTCTTCGTCCTCGGGAGGGGGATAGGCTATCCGACGGCCCTCGAGGGCGTTCGTCTCCTCGTGGAGGTCGCTGGCGTGGCGGGCCTCTCTTACCCGGCCGGCGAGTCGAAGCACGGCCCCATAAGCCTCGTGGAGGAGGGCTTCCCCGTCATCTTCGTCTGCCAGAGAGATGAGACGCACGATGCGGTGATGAGCAACATAAAGGAGATGGAGGCCCGTGGGGCCCACATAATAGCGGTGGCGGAGGAGGGCGATGAGGCCGTCAGAGAAGTATCGCACGATGTGCTGCCCGTCCCCGACGATGTCCCGGCCTTCCTGACGCCCATCATATACGCCATCCCCCTCCAGCTCCTCGCCTACTTCAGCGCCCTGTCCCGCGGCCTCGACCCCGACGAGAAGGCCAGAGGCCCATCAGGCCCTCGTTAGCACGAGCCTCTCGTGAACGGAATCGACCTCCACGATGCGGCATCCCTCAAAGCGCCTCTCGTCCCCGACTATGGAGCGCACGACGATGGCCGAGCCCTCCTCCCTTGCGTAAATGATGTCCTCGGCCACGAGCTCTCCGTCGAGGATGACCTTGAACTCG
>CAYUYX010000032.1:0-6413 GCA_964449495.1 uncultured Candidatus Bathyarchaeia archaeon | reverse complement strand
GTATGACGGCCCCGAGCCCTCCCGGTGCACCGGGAGGGCTCGGGGCCGTCATACACATAAGCTTGTCGTGCGCCACGTAGGGCGGTAGGCGGCGGTGGCGGGGATGAAGCGTTACGATATTCACGGCTGCCTCGTCGTCGAGACCAACATGGCGAGGGTGGAGATTCCCGAGGAGCTCAGGACGGAAGAGCCCGTGGGACCCGATATAAGGATATTGGAGGGGGAATTGGGCATCGAGAGCGGGCCCCTGAGGCCCCTTGGCCTCAGGCTGTTCGTGGGAGATGGGGTCTTGGTCCATAAGTGCCTCTCCTACGGGGACCTCAGGCTCATCATAAAGGACCTGCCGGGCCGGAGGGGGCCAACGGAGATAATGTTCAATAGGGCCTACCGCTTCTTTAGAGAGCTCGCCATGGGGAAATCCATCTGGCACTTCCTCAAGCTCGTCATAATGACGCGCCTCGTAGCCGCTGGCCTCACGTTCGTCCATTCCTCCGGGGTAGCCACCGGCGGGCGAGCCTTCCTCTTCACGGGCTGGAGCGATGTCGGGAAGACGGCCACGGCCATAGGGCTCGTAAGGGCTGGCGGCGGGGAAGTAGCCTACATGGCCGGCGACATAACCGTCGTGGGGCGTGGGGGGGCCGTCTTCGGCTGGCCCATCGTCCCGAGGAGGATGGTGGCCCGCCCGTTCGAGAAGATACCGCTCCTGAGGAACATAATCATAAGGGGGGAACCTCTCCTCCCCCCCGAGGCCAGGAAAGAGCTCAGGGCAAAGATATCCCACATCTTCTTCCTCAGCCCCGGGCCGAGGGGCAAGCCGAGGGAGCTCGATGAGGAGGCGGCGTTGAAAAAGCTCGTCCTCGCAACCGATATGTCCTTCAACTTCGCATCCGACTTGCTCCTCCTCGCCTACTCCTACGCCGACCCATCCTTCGACATCCTATCGCTCAGGGAGGAGCACATCGGGATACTGAGGGAGCTCGTGTCGAGGGCGGAGTGCGTGGAGCTGAGGGCCCCCGGGCCAAGGGGCTTCATCGAGCAAGCAAGGCTCTTCCTGGGCTAAGACATGGGCAAGGGGCCTACGCCAAGGCCCTTCAGCAGCACCCTGAGGAGCTTCAGGCTGGCCTCCCTATCGTTCACGGGCTCTAACACGGAGGCGAGGAGGCTTGCGCCTTCCATCCCACGCTCGGCCGCCATGGCCGGCAGCAGGCCAGCGCCCCCTATTATGTGGCCGGGCATCATGGTCTTAGCCCCAGCCTCCGAGAAGGCCTTGGCCAGCGCCTCCGATGTGTAGGCCACGTAGACCTCCCTCGGCGAGCCAGGCGCGAGGAAGCCGCCCACGCCCACCACGGCCTCAACCTCCATGCGCTCGGCGAAGTCAACGACCTCCTCGCACAGCTCGTAATGGGCCTCGTAATCATCGTGGGATGGCTGCGCATCCCCGAGCAAGACGATGAGGTTGGGCTTCACCTTCCCGATGGCGTAGAAGGCGTACCTCGGCAGGCGGCATATCCCGGCCTCCACGATGACGTAGTCCGGCAGCCTGGGCGAGTAGAGCTCTGCGAAGAGCTCCCCATCGAACATCTGGATGAGGAAATCGGCCACGTTCTCCCCCACGGAGCCAATCCCGGGGAGGCAGCCGACCAGGACGGGTTCCTCAAGCCTCGGCCTCGAGGAGAACCTCATCACCGCCTTCTCCATCCCGGGTCGGTTGAGCTGGGCAGCTTATATGGTTTTCCATCAATCGAATATCCCCGCTTCCCCCGGCTGCCCGAAGCTCTTCCTCACGGCATCGAGAATCTCCGATACAGCCCGCTTAACGCCCCCGAAGAACTCAGGGCTCGCCCTCCTCAACCTCAGGATTACGTCTCGGTAGTCCCCGGCGAAGAAGAAGGCTACGTCCGTGGGGTCATCGCACCTCTCTATCGTGCAGAGGTCATCGTAATCCAGGTCCCCGGCATCTACCTGCTCGTAAAGCCATCTGTAGCCTCTCTCGAACGCATCCTCCGCCTGCCCCTTCACCAGGTCCACTACCCGCTTCTTCAAATCCTCCAAGCGCTACCCCGAGGCCCATCTGGCCCCTCGATATTAAGAGCCTTCCGCCTCGTGATGTTATCGCAAGCCTTATCAAGCCCCGGGCTGAGGCCCCCCGGTGGTGATATGGCGAGAGAGGCCACGAGGAGGTTGCCCGCCTGGCTCGGCCTCCTCAGGGAGATAATGGATTACGCCACCAGGTGCGAGCACGAGTTCGACATAACCATATCGACCGTCCTGCTGGGCAGGGAGCTGAGCCTCAACCTCAAGGGCAAGGTGCTGAAGAAGCCCCTCTGACACCCCGGCTTGGGGAGAGCCTTTTATCTTCGGCCATCAGCCTCTTCCGGTGGCCGAGTTGTCGAGCGGGCCGAGCGCCAGGCTCCTCCTCGATGGGCGCTTCACCCTCCCGAAGTCCCTCCTCGTCTACGGCAAGTACTTCGGAGAGACGTACGAGGCGGCCCTCAAGCCCCTCCTCATCATCTCGGAGGGCGAGCGCATCCTCGTGGACACGGGCATCGGCCCTCTGCCGGAGAAGCACGCAAGGTTCCACAGGGTAATCCGCAGCCCGGGGGAGGGCCTCGAGGCCCAGCTGAGGGCCATCGGGCTGAGGCCGAGCGATATAGATATCGTGGTGAACACCCACCTCCACTTCGACCACTGCGGGAACAACGCCCTCTTCAGGGAGGCGAAGTTCTACGTGCAGGCCGACGAGCTGAGGTACGCCTATGCGCCGGATAGGTTCATGGCCAACGCCTACATAAGGGCGTTCTTCGACCTCGATGTCGATTACGTGCTCGTGAGGGGGCGCTACAGGCTGACAGAGCACGTCGTCCTCCTCCCGACGCCCGGCCACACGCCCGGCCACCAATCCGTGCTCGTGAGGTTCCCCGACGGGCGAAACCTCGTCTACTGCGGGGACGCTGCGACGCTCAGGGAGTGCATCGAGCGCCGGAACATCCCGGGCGTCCTCTGGAGGTCCGATGTGGCCCTCAGGTCCATAGACAAGCTGAGGAGCATAAGGGGCGCCGTGTACATCTACGCGCACGACAACGAGCAGCTCCAACTCGTGATGCCTTAGGGCCCCCGCACCCCCACAATTTATTTACCTCCTCTGTTTAGAAAACCAACGGGGTTGCCTGTGCCGATAAGGGTGGAGTGCCCGGGGTGCGGGCGGCTTGAGGAATACGAGCCGGACGAAGAAGACCTGGCTTCCGCAAGAGAGAAGGGCCTCGCCTTCATATCCTTCTATCACATAGACCACGTCCTCGTCGTGTACTTCGATGCCTCGGGCGCCGTGAGGAGGACGGCTGTGCTTAAGTCCGTGAGGGAATTCCCAACGCCGTCCATGCCCTTAGATGACCTGCTGGATGTGGTGGGGAAGGAGCGCTTAGCCCTCGTGCTCGCGGCCCTCGCATCGGGCGGGCGTCTGGTGCTCTCCTCCTTCGCAAGAGATTTAGCCGAGAAAGTGTATATGGCCCTCAGAAACCTCCTTGAGCCGGAGAGCCTGAACGCTGAAATAGCATCGGATGAGGAGGGCCTCAGGGCGGTGGCGGATAGGCCGCCGGGGACGGTCGTCATAGCGGATAGGGGAATTCTTGCGGCCGCAATAGGTCTCCCCCCTCACGTGCTCGTCGTAGACCTTGATTCTAAGACCCCCCTCGGGAAGAGGGAGAAGCGGGCCCTCAAGCCCCTCATAAAGACGTTGGACAAGGCCTCCAAGCTGAGGGAGGAGAGCTCCAAGATAGCGGTCGTGAGGAGCTACCTCCTGAAGCTCAAGGTACTCGTGGACAGAGCCGCAGAAGTGCTCGACAAGGTAAGCGTCATAGGGGAGACGGGCCTCAGGAGGAAGCTGGACCCGAACATGAGCCAGGACGAGCTGAGGCTCCTGCTCTTCTCGCTCGGCAGGTTCAGGGGCATAGATGTGGAGGAGAAGGTCGTCAGTGGGGCCAGGGAGTTCTTCCTCCCCGGCTGGATGGAGAGCCTATAAGGCGCCTCCCAGAGGCCGGGGCGGGAAGGAGTTGGAGGCGAGGGCTAAGCGCTACACATCCATAGGGCGTGAGGCAGCTAAGCCCGGCGTTGTGAACGTGAACCCCATACAGCGAGGGGGCCTGCTCACCGCCGAGGCCAGGAAGGCCCTCCAGGAGTTCGGGGACGGTTATTCCATGTGCGACTTCTGCCTCAAGGGACGAATAGACATGATAAAGAAACCTCCTGTAGCAGGTTTCCTTCAGGACTTAGCTTCCTTCCTCGGCATGGATGTCGTCAGGCTGACGAACAGGTGCAGAGATGCCATTTTCGTGGCCCTCATGGGCCTTAAGCGCAGCCGCGGGAGCTCGGTTGTCGTGGTAGATAGCAACGCCCATTACTCCACCTATCTCGCTGCGGAGGCGGCGGGCTTAGAGGTCGCGGAGGTGCCCAACACGGGCTACCCGGAGTTCAAGGTGCGCTTAGACGCCTACCGGAGGGCCATAGAGGAGGTGGAGGACGAGAGAGGCGAGCCGCCGGTTGCGGCCATCCTGACCCACGTGGACCCCCACTACGGTAACCTCAGCGACCCGAGGCCGGTGGCCGAGATATGCCATGAGCACGGTGTCCCCTTCCTCTTGAACGCCGCTTACACGGCTGGCGTCATGCCCATTAACGGAAAAGAGCTCGGAATTGATATCCTCACATCAAGCGGCCACAAGAGCTGGGCTTCCTCGGGCCCGGTCGGCATTCTCGCTCTCTCCTCCAAGCTCGCCGAGGATGTGCTCGTCCGCTCGGAGCGCTTCCCTAACAAGGAGCTCTACCTGCTCGGATGCCCCGTCCTCGGCGCAGCCCTCGCAACCCTCATGGCCTCTTTCCCGGCCGTTCTGGAGCGCGTGAAAAGGTGGCCGGAGGAGGTGGAGAAAGCAAGATGGCTTGTCTCAGAGCTCGAGCGCATAGAAAGCGTTAGGCAGCTCGGGGTCAGGCCAAAGGAACACACGCTGATATGCCTTGAGACACCGGGCTTCCACGAGATAGCCAGGAAGCACAAGAGGAGGGGCTTCTTCCTCTACGAGGAACTCAAGAAGAGGGGCATCGTCGGCGTCCAGCCCGGGCTGACGAGGAGGATAAAGCTGAACACCTACGGACTATCCTGGCGGGAGGTAGAGCACGTCGCAAGGGCCTTCCAGGAGATAGCGGAGAAGTACGGGCTCGAGGTCAGGTGAGGGCTGGCTCCTCGCTCTCCCTGATGACGCCCTCCGGGTCGTCCTTACGTCTCACCTTCACGGCCCTTATCTCCAGCCTCGCCCTCGCGCCCATGCTCATCCACCCTTACGTAGTGGCCGAGCACCCTTACCTTACGCATGTAGCCCATCCTGCGCCTGAACCTCCGGCGCTCCCCCTGGGCCATCCCGGCTCTCCCGGGGATGAAGCTCGGGCATGTAGATAAATGCTTAAGGCCCACGCCACGCCTTAGCGATTGGCGATGAGGTATCAGGGTTACGTGAGCCCCCCACGGGCCATGACAGGAAGGCATTAGGCCGAGCCCCTTAAAAAGACCCTGAGCATCAGACCATGGCGGAGGGACGCCCTTGCCTGTGGAGAAGAAGGTCTACACGCCCATGTGGGTCGCCTGGCTCATAACCGGCCTGATGGCGCTCGTACTGGCCTTCACGACCTATCTGGCCTTCGCTACGAAGCCGGAGCCCGGGGAACCCCCGCCCCTCCTCGTGCTCGCCCTGGTGGTGCCCGTGGCCTTGATAGCCCTCGTGCTCGTATGGCTATCGGCCCTCAGGAAGCTCCCTACGTACATCATCGTCGAGGAGGACCTGCCATAAAGCTATATGCTTTATCTTAGGAGGGCGAAACGCCATGACGGCGTTGATGGCTAAAGTCATCAAGGGGGTGTTGGAGAAGCACGCTGAGGTGAAGCTGGCCTACGTCTTCGGCTCCTGGGCCGAGGGGAGGGCCACCGGTAGAAGCGATGTAGATGTCGCAATCTACGTGGGCGGCCGGCTGGGCTGGCGTGATTACGTGGCGCTTAAGAACGAGCTCGAGGACGCGGTCGGCAGGCCGGTGGACCTCGTGGTCTTGGACGATGTCCCGCCCGCCCTGGCGTATCAGGCCGTAGCCCAGGGGAAGCTCATAATGGCCGTCGATATGGGCCTGATGGCGGACGTAGAGGCCAGGGTGGTGAAGGAGTGGCTCGATTTGAGGCCGAGGCTGGAGGCCTATTATGAGGCCGTTATCCGGCGCCTGACGGGGCGTCAGCGGAAGAGGATGGCACGTGGGAAAAGCGGTGGCCGACGTCCATCTTAAGAAGGCCGTTATCTCCGTCGTCTGAGAGGATTGGGCCAAAACCACTCTCCCCTCGGCGGCCTCGGGGGCCCGTACTTCTCAAGGCCGTAGCGCCTGAG
>CAYUYX010000031.1:5554-9454 GCA_964449495.1 uncultured Candidatus Bathyarchaeia archaeon | reverse complement strand
AGCTGGCCGAGCTCGCTGGCTACTACGTGGCCGAGGGCAGGGTGGCGAGCGCTGGCGTCATAAGGATATCCAATACCAATCCCGAGCTCGTGGGGAGGGTGAGGGAACTCGCCCATAAGCTCGGATTCACATTCAGGTACAACGGGAAGCGTGGCTTCTGCTCCGTGAGAGGGCCAAACTTAGGGAGGCTCTTTGAGGAGTTCTTCGGCTCGGGAGCCGCTAACAAGAAGGTGCCGGACTTCTTCCTCCAGCTGCCAGACCGCCTTCTATTGCCATTCCTCTCAGCCTACCTGGCCGGCGATGGAAGCTTCGAGAAGGGGGGTGTGGCGGCCTGCACTAAAAGCCGCTTACTGGCCCACAGGCTGGCCCTCCTGCTCAAGAGGCTCGCAGTGCACAGCACCTTAGCTGCCAGGATAAAGAAAGCCCTGAACTCGAATCATGGAGGAGACCTTTATTGGCTTGTCTCAATAGGGCACGATGCAAGGCGCCTGGCGGAGCTCCTGGAGGCCGTTAACCCAGTTCTGACCGCCAGGAGGATAGAGGCGAGCCTTGGGGGTGAGCCAGCTGGGCGGAAATCGCCGTATGAGGCGGTGCCCTTCGCCGGCAAGCACATCGCCCGCATAAGGACCATGCTCAGGTGGAGACAGGCCGACCTGGCCGCTGCCTCCGGCTTGACGCAATCGGCTATATCGAGGATAGAGCTTGGCCAGAGGAGGCCGTTTAGGGATAGCCTGTCCAGGTTAGCCCGGGCGTTGAGGGCCAGGCTGGCGGAGCTGAGGGGCTTGGAGGAGGATATAGAGTTCTTGGAGCGCCTCAGGACGATAGATGAGAAGGCCGTCCTCGCCGCCCTTAAGGAGCTCAGGGACAAAGGCGTGCCGCTTAAGGAGGCGGCTGAGGAGCTTGGCTGGCCTTGGGGCACCGTGAGGAGGTGGCTTAGGGGGGCGGGCTGCTCCCTCCGCATCCTGGCGTTCTCGAGCCAGCTGGCAGCCTGGCTTAGGTCAAGGGGCCTAAGGCATCTGGCGGCAAGGCTGGAGGAGCTGACGGTGAATCCGGATGAGGCCGTGAGCAGGCTGATGAGGTGCGCTCGTGTTCTCGGGCTCCAACGCCATAAGGTATCGCTTAGGGGGCCGACCACCAGGATAAGCACGCTCAAGAGAGCAGCCAGCAACGTGATACAGGCTTACCGGGCAATAGATATGGGCTTGGCTGAGGAACTCCTGAGGCGCTTAGAGCTCGCGGCTAACTCGGACCTGATATACGATGAGGTGGTCTCCATAGAGGCCGTGAGGCCCACCGGCCCCCACGTTTACGACCTGTCCGTGGAGGGGTGTGAGAACTTCCTCTCCGGCTTCGGCGGCATCTTCGTCCACAACAGCGGCAAGAGCACCTTCGTCGTGAACCTCGCCATAAACGCCCTGAGGAGCAGGCCGAGGCCCAGGATTATCATATTGGACAGGCGTGGGGAGTACGGCGTCCTGAGCTATTACGGCGCCCTCGTCTTCGATTACAGGGTCTTCCTCCCGAGGCCGAGGGACGTGGAGCCCGTCATGCTGGCGGAGGTGCTGGCCGACCTCGTTGGCGTCCCCTCCAACGACAAGACGATAAGGGATGCGATAGCCCGTGTGATAGGCATGATAAAGAAGGACATGAGGAGTGGCCTCGACGTGGATTTCACGCCGGAGGCCATAACGAATTACGTCGAGCAGGTACCGGGCATAAAGGAGGCGACCAGGGACAGGCTCAGGCTGTACCTCGACCCGGATGTCCTCAGCAGGCTCGTCCTCCTCGACCCAGATAGGTCGTGCCAGGATATCCTCGAGGTGCTGAAGGCCAACCCCGTGGTGGTCGTGGACTTCTCCACCGACTCCAACTTCGTCTACCAGCACCTCACCGTCGCCAGCCTCATAAGGCGGGTGGTCCGCCACGCCATAGAGGTCGCCAAGAAGAAGGAGCCCTTCGCAGCCATCTTCGTGATAGAGGAGGCCCAGTACATCGCCCCCGAGAGGGGCATGAAGATTACGATAGGGCAGCCGGAGAAGGTGGGGGCGGATAAGGCCCTCGTGGAGGGCGTCTCCCAGGCCGGCGGCTACAACGTGGGCTTCATAGTGATGACGCAGAGGCCCGCATACGTGATGAAGAGCGTGATAAGCCAGTGCAACACCGTCATGTGCTTCAGGCTGAGGAACCCGAACGACCAGGACACGGTGGCCCGCTACACCGAGTACGGGGGGGAGCGCCTGACGGCCTTCATGCCCGGCCTGGCCGATTTCGAGGCCATCCTCTGCGGGATGGCGAGCACCATACCCTTCCCCGTGATGGTGGAGACCCGCGTCGTCGAGTACCCGAGGAAGGCCACCATCTCGGCTCGCAAGGCGTGGGAGCACATGGACCGCGAGGCGGGCCTTCCCATCGCCTTAGAGCCGGAAGCGAGCGAGAAGGCAGAGGCCCCCCGGCCGGGAGAAGCACAAGAGACCTCGCAGGAGGAGGCGGAGGAGGGAGAGCAGCCGGAGGAAGCCGCGGAGGGCGTGGATGAAGGGCCCGAGCCCCCCGGGGCTCCAGGCGACGTGGAAGCCGAGGGACCGGAGGAGGCGGGCAAGGAGGGCCAGCCTGCGGAGGGCGAGCCCCCTCCCGGGGAACTGGGCGTTGATGAGGAGGGAGGCGGTGGGCCCATCCTGGACCTCTTCGAGCCCCCCTACTGATATCGCGGCCGCGGGGCGTCCTCGCCGAGCTCCGGCCCCGCCTCCCCCGGCCATGTGCCTCTGCTTAAACGCTTAAAGCCCGTCGCCCGCCTTGTCGAGCGGCCTTGAGCCTCGGGTATGAGGCCAGGAAGCTGAGGGCGAGGTTCTCGGAGGTGAGGGAAGCGTTCGATGCTCTCAGCGAGGCGGTGGAGGCCTGTGCTAAGGCCTTAGAAGAGGCAGGGGAGGACCCGGAGAAGGCCGGGGAAGCCTTAGCCTCCACATCAAGGCTCCTGGAGGCCTTGAGCAGGTTCGAGCACGAACTGAGCCACGTGGTGGAGAGCGCATCGAGCTCCATATCGCTCCTCGCCGCCCTTGGGCGCTGAAGAGCGGGGGTGGCGCCGTGTTGGCCTTCGTGGAGGTGGACGAGGCCGTATGCTCAGAGGTAGCCTCGAGGATAAGGGAAATCCGGCTCAGGAAGCCCTATCGGCCCGTTATACCCAGGGAGCTCGGGAGGGAGCTCGCTCTTCGGGTCCTTTTCTTCTTCTCCGTCATAAACTACGATACGAGGGGGCTCTGGGGCATCGTCAGGGGGCGCCTCGTGAGGGGCAGCGAGTACCTCCTCCAGGCCCTCATATCCCTGGCCGAGGAAGACCCCTCTTCTCTCGAGCCCTCCTCCCTGGCGGCGCTGGAGCTCGAGAAATTCATGTCCTGGTTCGGCGGGCCGGGAGAGAAGCGCCTCCCCCGTAGGCCATCCGAGCGCGTGGATTTGCTCAGGGACGCCGCCGAGAAGCTGCTCGAGCACTACGATGGCTCCGTGGCCGCCTTGCTCGACGCCTGCGGGGGCCGCATAGGGGGGCCGGGCGGCCTGAGGGAGCGCCTGTCCAAGTTCAAGGCCTTCGATGACCCGCTGGCGAAGAAGACGATGGTCTTCGCCATTCTCGCCCGCTTAGAAGGCCTCTGGGAGCCCGTGGACCCGGAGAACATCACGGTGGGCATCGATTACCATCTGCAGCGCGTGGCCCTGAGGTCGGGGATGGTGGTCATCGCAGATGAGGGCCTCCGGAGGAAGCTCCTCTTCCGGCGCTTCGTCTCGGCGGAGGAGCATCACTCCATAAGGGCCGCCTGCCTGAGGGCGTACGAGCTCGTTGGCCATTTCTCGGGCCGAAGCCAGCTCGAGCTCGACCAGCTGCTCTGGAACCTCGGGCGAAGCTGCTGCCACCAC
>CAYUYX010000031.1:4697-5544 GCA_964449495.1 uncultured Candidatus Bathyarchaeia archaeon | reverse complement strand
GCGAGCCCGCCTGCGGGGGGAGGGCGCCCTGCGCCCGCGGGACGACGTGCCTCTTCTTAGAGGCCACGGATTACGCATGTGAGGGGGCCTGCCCCCTCGACGGCATTTGCCGCGCAAGCCTTGAGCCAGAGCTCGTGAGGTTGGTGGAGCCGAAGGTCATCACCTACTACTACTGAGGCACGGCGTGCCAGCCTCATCTGCGGCGCTTCTTCAGCCAGACGGCTGCGGCGGCGGACACCGACGTGGCGGCCCCGAGCGCCAAGCTGGGCACGAGGAAATCGCCTCCGCCACCCCCGCTCTGCCCGCCGGGAGCCCTCACGCTCACGCTCAACGTGGTCTCGGAGCCCATGTAGATGTCATTTCCCTGGAAGACGAGCTTAAGCTCATGGTCCCCTGCCTCGAGCACCACGGAAAACCTGGCTATCCCATTCACGTCCGTTTTGTTCTGCGCAAGAAGCCTTAACGAGCCCTCCTCGGCCAGGTAGAGGTATATCGTGGCATTTTGAATCGGCTCTCCGTCCTCTCCCCTCAGAATCGCCTCCACAGGAACGCTGCTTCCGGGTACGGCCTCCTCCGGCGCATGGGCCTCCAGGCTGCTATTCCTGAGCCTCAGGCGAAGCGTTGCCTCCGCGCTGCTCGGCCCGAAGAGCTCCGTGCCCCCGAAGACCGCCCTCACGACGTGGTCCCCCGGGCCAAAGCTGGCCTGGAGGTCGAGCTCGGCCGCCCCATCGTCGCCCGTCCTCACGCTCGTAATCAGCTGGTCGTCCACGTAGAACTCGATGCTCATGTTGGCTAAGGGCCTCCCGAGCTCGTCTCTGAGCTCGCAGTGAATGGCTACCAAGCGCCT
>CAYUYX010000031.1:4262-4687 GCA_964449495.1 uncultured Candidatus Bathyarchaeia archaeon | reverse complement strand
CCACGCACACCTCGGCCGTCAGGTTCTCCCGATGCCTCACCCCCCTGAAGTCCGAGTACTCCACGCAGAAGCTCATGTTCCTCGCCCCGAGCTCCACATCGGCTGGCACGGAGGCCGTTAGATTGAGCGAGAGCTCCTCGCCAGGTCCCAAATCGCCGAGGGAAGCGCTCAGGGGCTCGAGCACGATATCGCAGCTATTCACGACGTAAAGGGTAACATCATACATCACGTCGTTTCCCCCGTTCGAGAAGGAAATGCAGAGCTCCTGGCCATCGAACCCCCTCTTCAGCCAGCTCGGCGTCCAGGCCCAATCGGAGACCTTCAGAAGGACGAACTTGAGCTCCTGCGCCCGCACGTCCCTGTTCCCCGAGTTGTCCACCACGCTTACCTCGGCCGTGTAGCTGCCGGGCGCCACACCGATTGGG
>CAYUYX010000031.1:0-4252 GCA_964449495.1 uncultured Candidatus Bathyarchaeia archaeon | reverse complement strand
GTACTGGGTCGTGAGGGCCCTCCGGCTCGTGATGGCCTCTGCCGTGCGGTTGAGGAGCACGTGCGTCGAGTTGTAGACGAGGACCCTCACCTCCGCTACATCGAGGTTGCTGAAGGGGTCGGAGACGGAAACCTCGAACTCTATCGGGGCCTCATCCACGTAGAACTTCGTCCTGTTCTGGCCATCTGGAGCCCTGATGGCCACGGAGCTCAGGCGAGCGTAATCGGTCGTTGGCACGAGGGCCCTCGCCATGTAGGGCTGCCCGCCGAAGGAAGCCGATGCCATGTAGCCGTAGGTCGTCGAGCCCACCACAACGCCGAAGCCGAGCCTGTGGCCAGCCACGAACGTATAACCGTCCACGTGGACGGAGAAGGAGAAGGCCGTGGGCTCGCTCGGGAGACCGCCGAGGAGGATGCACGCATCGCTTTCCCAATACTCGGTTACGTTATTCGTCTCATCTATATCCGCCACGTAAGCGATTAGGCCTGCGGGGGCGCTATCCCCGCCAGGGCTCGACCCGTTCAGCCATACCCGGATGTGCACGTCCCCTTCCACGTAGAGGTCCCCGAGGAGGGGGTCCGTTACCCACGCTACCCCGCCCGTCCACACGTCCGTGTTGCCGTACTGGTTGTACGCCGTGCAGCTGAACGTCCAGGTCAGCGCCTCCCCCCCCGGGGCCGATGTGTTCGCTGGCCATATCGTGTACGTCCCGTTGGTCCAATAGTACTCCTCGGCCCTGAAGTATATCCTGACGGTCTTGATTGGCCTCGCCGGCTCAGCGTATGGCCCGGTAAGGGCGGAAAACGCATCCTGGGACAGCGGGCTCAGGAAGAGGACGAGGGAGAGGGCGATGACCAGGAGGCAGGCCTTCTTCAACGTTCTTTCCTCACCGGCCACGTCGCCCCCTATCTCCCGTCCTCCAACTTATAAGGTTTCATAGAGCCCCCGAGCTCGGCCACGTGCTCGGATAAGGCCATGATGGCGCTCCCCATCTTCTTCCTCGCCTCCTCGGGCGAGCGGGCGACGATGGAGACGTATATCTCGAGGTAGTAATGGCCGTCCTCCGCCCTCGGGTGGGTCTTCACGTACACGTCCGGGCTCCGTTCCGCTATTTCCTCGAGCACCTCCGCTATATCGGATTCCCTTACCCCGAAGGCCAGGAAGCGGGCCTCGAACTTGATGAGCCCCCTCGCCAGCTCGGAGAGGAGGGGCTCGACGTGGGCCTCGAACATCGCCTCCATCTCCGCTGGCACGCCGGGGAGAGCTATCAGCCTCGTCCCCTCGTGCTCGACCATTATCCCGGGCGCTGCGCCCACTGGGTTCTCGAGCGCCCGGGCCCCCTCCGGAAGCCATGCCATCTTCTCACGGGCGGGCGTGAGCTCCTGGCCGTAGAAGCGCCTCAGCATCCCCAAGGCCTCCTCATCGAGCCTGAGCTCCCTTCCCACCGCCTTTGCGATGGCCTTAGCCGTGAGGTCATCCGGAGTCGGGCCAAGACCGCCTGTTACGATGAGCAATACGGGCCTCCTGGAGAGCCCCTCCCTTATCGCAGATGCTATCTCGTCTAAGTCATCCCCCACGACGGTTATACGCCTGACCCTGAGGCCGTAGGCCGAGCAGCGCCTCGCTATCCATGCCCCGTTCGTGTTAAGGACACGCCCATCGAGGAGCTCGTTCCCGGTGTTCACCACCTCCACGAAGAGGGACATATCCACGGAGCTGGCGCCCTCCCCCACCTCTTAAGGCTTGGCCAGGCCCATGGCAGGAAGCCCTTTACGGGCCGGCAGGGCGCCGGGGTAGGCGGTCGAGGGGGCTTGGGCGAGGAGACGCCCCCGGTGTCCCAGAGCCTCAAGGTCCTGGACTACATGACGCTCTTCAAATCCGGCAAGTGGTGGGCGGCCGTGGTGCTCCTCGAGGCCTTCGGCCGCCGCCAGATAGGCCTATACCTCTGGGTCAGACGGGGCGGCTCGTGGCGCAGGAAGCACAAGTTCGTCATCCAGGACGAGGCCAGCTGGGAGGCCGTGAAGGAGGCCGTCGAGCGCTTCCTGCCCAGGCTGTCGGGGCCCTGAGCACATCGCTGTCATAGAGCATGGCAGTCCCTCGTAGCGCTTGCACAACGCTTAAATAGCGATTAAGACGTAATATACGCCCCGGGTGCGCTTGATGGATAGCCCGGACCCAAAGGAGTGGATATTGAACTACATTTTCAATAGGTTTCAGCTCGGTTACAGAAAGAACGTTGGCCCTCTTGCGGAGGAGATAAGGAAGTGCAAGCCTAAGACGCTGAAGGAATGGGAGGAGTATTATTACAAGAACGTGAGGCCGAGACAGCACCTCGTACAGCTCGGGAAAATCCTGTGGGAAAAGATAAGGACGGTGGCCAAGAAAGAGTTGGAGAGTATAACCGAAGAAGACTGCATAAACTACGTCATAGATGTCGTGATAAGGAGAACGTTCGAGGGCTTCCAGCGGGAGATGAAGGCGGTGAAAGAGAGATTGGAGGAAAAGCTAGGGCTTTCTTTTCACCCCGCTCCTCCAGAGCTCGAGGTCTTGGCCGTAGATTGGTACGCTGTGGTGAACGGCTACTACATGGGAATCCAGGTAAAGCCGCTGACTTTCGAACAATCTCAATTGGTGGCTCAGATAAAGCAGCAGGTCCTCATAGAGCCTCATAGGGAATTCGAGCGGAGGTACGGAGGCAAGGTTTTTGTAGTTATAACGTTGGGGAAGAAGAGGCAGTTCAAAATCGTCGATGAAGACGAGCTTATCGAGCGTATAAGGAACGAGGTAGAGAGGCTGAAAGCGCTTCCTCCAGGCCCATTCGGCTAATCTCGTTCTATTATTTCTATTTCGATGTCCTCCGTGAGCCTTGCTTGCTCTAAGCCCACCTTTCTCATTATAATGGGCTTCAGCCCTCTGTCTATCTCGTACCCTATGGAGTTCCTCCGTAACTCTATGGCCACCTTCGTTGTGGTCCCCGTCCCTAAGAAGGGGTCGAGCACCGTGTCCCCGATTATCGAGAACATACGGATTAGCCTTCTCGGTATCTCCTCCGGGAAAGCGGCTACCCGTCTTTCGTGAACCGTCTGCTTAGCGCCTAGAATGTCCCATATCTGGGTGAACCATGAATCCCGCTCTTGCTTGGTGAACTTGCTCGCATACCTCAACGGGTCCTTCGGTCTGAACTTCCTAGGGCCTCCTTTCCTGAATATCAGTATGAACTCGCAATCAAGGGTTACGTAGGCATTAGGAGGCAGGAATCCCGAGCCTAGGAAGCATCCTTTCCCCTTGTACCTCGGCCTGTTGGTGGGCTTCTTCCACAATATGTATGGGAGGACGATAAAGCCCATGCTCAAACATCTTCTTATCACCTCGGCGTGATTTGGAAAGAGCTGAAAACATCCCCCTATATTCCTGAGCGCATCGCCTATGTTAATGCACATGAGCCCTCCTTCAACCAAGACCCGCCAGCACTCGCGCCATGTAGCATCAAGCACATCGTGCATGAGACGCCAGGCCTCAAGAGCGTGCTCTCTCCTCTCTGCAAGGCCGCTTTCCCAAGAGGCTCTCGATAGGGCCTTACCTATTCGCTCATCCATATCGGTGAAAAGGGGGTCCCACATCTCTATCATGGGGTAGGGAGGGGAAGTTACTACCAGGTGAACGCTCTCGTCCTCGACCTCGCGCATATCACGGCTATCCCCGATTATTATCTTGTGTGCCGTCTTCAAGGGTAAACCCCGTTAGACCGGGGAAGGGACCCGCATAAAAGAGTTTTTGAAGCGGTTGAATTCCGCCCTTCTACGGAGGAGTTTTTAAATCTCCATTATGCCCTACTGACGCTTGGTCATGCGAAGATGGTCCTTCTTCGCTACCACGGTGATGGGCCTTGAGGACGTGGCGGCCCACGAGATACGGGCCATCCTGGGCTCGGGCGTGGAGGTCAGGCCGGAGCGGGGCAGGGGGCGTGTCTTCTTCGAGGGGCCTCTTGAGGCCATCTACGAGCTGAACCTGAGGGCCAGGGCGCTCCACAGGCTCTTCCTCCTCCTCCACAGGGGGCGCTTCGAGGGCCTTGATGACATCTACCGGGCGGCTAAGGGGCTGGATTACGCGCCCGTGATAGGGCCCGAGCAGAGCTTCGCCGTCCGGGCCGAGCGGGTGGGCCAGCATGACTTCACGAGCATGGACGTGGCCGCCAGGGTGGGGCAGGCCATCATAGATAGCTACATGGCCTCTAAGGGCATTAGGCTCAAGG
>CAYUYX010000030.1:0-9574 GCA_964449495.1 uncultured Candidatus Bathyarchaeia archaeon | reverse complement strand
GGGCCTTCGTTATCACGCCGAGCGTTCCCTCGGAGCCCACGAACAACCGGACCAAATCGTAGCCGGATACGCACTTGCGCGTCCGGGCGCCCGTCCATATCACGTCGCCCGTCGGGAGAACGACCTCGAGGGCCATCACCCAGTCCCGGAAGGTCCCGTACTTCACGGCCCTGACGCCCCCGGCGTTCTCCGCTATACAGCCCCCGAGCGTGCATACGGAGCCAGAGGCCGGGTCGGGCGGAAGGAAGAGGCCGTACTGCGCTACCTCGTCGTTGAGCTGCTGCCAGACGACGCCCGGCTCCACCAGGGCCTGCATATCGGCCACGTTCACCTCGAGGATGCGGTTCATCCTCGTCATCACCATGAGGATACCGCCTTTAACGGGCAGAGGGCCACCGCTCAAGCACGTCCCAGCCCCCCTGGGCGTAACGGGCACCCTCATCTCGTTTGCGAGCCTCAGGATTGCGCTCACCTGCTCGGTCGTGCGGGGCCACACCACCACGTCCGGCATGGCCCTGTTCTCGGAGGCATCACGGGCGTAGCAGAGGAGCTCCACGGGCTCCGTCGTAATGTTCTCGGGGCCAACGATATCCTCGAGCGCCCTCACGAGCCTCTCGCCAACCGCCAAAGCAAGCCCCAGGAGAGGGCTTGAGCCGAGGGGATAAGCGCTTCTGCACGAGGAGCGGGTGAGCAACGCTTATATGTAGCTCCATCTGGGCGTGGTGGGGGGCGGCCTCATGTCAGGCATAAGGGAAGTGCCGAGCGTGAGGCGTTTTGAGCGCATAGGAGCGCACACGCACATAAAGGGCTTAGGTCTCGATGAGAACCTAAGGGCCGTCAAGATAAAGGACGGCATGGTCGGGCAGGAGAGAGCCCGTGAAGCCGCTGGCCTCGTGGTGGAGATGATAAAGCAGGGCAAGCTGGCCGGCAAGTGCATAATCCTGGCTGGCCCGCCGGGGACGGGCAAGACGGCCCTGGCCGTCGCCATCTCCCGTGAGCTGGGCCCGAACGTGCCCTTCATCCAGCTCAGCGCCAGCGAGGTCTACAGCGCCGAGAGGAAGAAGACCGAGGTGCTCGTGGAGGCCATGAGGAAGTGCATAGGCGTGGAAATACACGAGATGAGGGAGGTCTACGAGGGCGAGGTAACGGAGCTGAAAATCAACATGGTGCCGCACCCCTACAACCCGTATCAGAAGGTCCCCGAGAGCGTGCGCATGAGGCTCCGCACGACGGAGGAGGAGCGGACCGTTGAGGCGGGCTCCCACATAGCCGAGCAGATAATCGCCTACGGCATCACGGAGGGCTGCGTCATACAGATAGATGCCGAGACCGGCCGTGTGGCAAACCTCGGCCTCTGCTCCGAGAGCGAGAAGGCGAGGCTGTACGAGATAGACGCACGGAGGCGTGTCCCGAGGCCGACGGGCAAGGTGAAGAAGCAGAAGGAGTTCGTCTACACGCTCACCCTGGCCGACCTGGACGAGATGCACGCCAGGCGGAGGGGAGGCCTATTCTCGCTCCTCTTCGGCGGTGGGGAGAGCAGGGAGATAGACCCGGAGGTGCGTGCCATGGTGGACGAGGAGGTGAAGCGCATGGTAGATGAGGGGCGGGCGTTCATCCACCCCGGCGTGCTCTTCATCGACGACGCCCACATGCTCGATTTAGAGGCCTTCAGCTTCCTCGGCCGGGCCATGGAGAGCGAGCTCACGCCCATCATAATCTTGGCCACGAACAGGGGCTTCGCAAGGATAAGGGGCACGGATATCGAGAGCCCCTTCGGCTTCCCCCTCGACCTGATAGACAGGGCCGTGATAATAACCACGGAGGAATACGATGCCGATACCATCCGGGAGATACTGCGCATAAGGGCTCGGGAGGAGGCCATAAACCTGGCCGAAGACGCTCTGGACGAGCTGACACGCATAGGGGCCGGGAGCTCGCTCAGATACGCCGTCCAGCTCCTGAGCCTGGCCGCCCAGAACGCCAGAGTAGCCGGGCGAGATGTGGTGAGCGTGGAGGACGTGCGGAGGGTGAGCAAGCTCTTCATGGACGTTGGAGAGGCGGCGGAGTTCTTGCGCAGGTATGAGGAGAAGATGTTGAAGCACTAAGGATGTGTGAAAAAGACTTATATATTGTGTCCATGACCTACTAATCGCCCTTGAGAGCCAGGGGGCTTATTTTAGGCCAAGGGCGGAGAAAACAATCTACGCCGGAAAGGCGATGTGCTTTTTGCGGATCCACGGAGAACCTCCAGCTCCACCACGTAGGGAGCGAGATGGGAAAGGTCATATGGGTCTGCAAGAGTCGTCATAATGAAGAGCATAGGCATTTCAGAGTCGCGTCCCCAAATAGAAATATCATGAAGAAGCTATCTCGTGGGGAGGGGCTCGATATCAAAGCTTTGAGAGCCAAATATTCTATATATGGCTCTTATTAAGAGGAAGCGGAAGCCTTATTGGCTGGAGAGTGCATCAAGAAGAGGCGATGAGGAGTTTGCCGAGTGCGGAGCGGTGAAGAACATCAGAGCGATCTGAGCCAGCAGCACTTAAATCTCGACTTCACTATGCCAAGTGAGCGTGGATGTCTTGATCATCAGACATAGAACTCATTAAGGACATCATGAAGGCTGTCGAGGCCGCAGATAAAACAGGGGAACGTCCTATGGATTGTGGTGAGACAGAGGGCTGGCTTTGAGGGTGGATTATTATGACGCCATGTAAGCGTCTTTATCTGGCCAAGCAGGTTCGCTTAAAGCTTATAAACATTCCTACCGCCTCTCTCGGCTGGGGCGTGAGAAGAAGTTGCAGAAAGCGCTAAGACCCCTTACGGTCGTTGTCCTCCTCATCTCCCTCTCAATGCTCATATCCGGTCTTGGAGGGAGCTCAGCGTCAATTAAGGGTAGTGCTGAGGAAGAGCACACATATGAAATATGCGTAGGAACTCCAAAGGTCTTCAAGCACGGTGAGTACGACATCGTAAAGCTACCCTGGGGCAGTCTAATGGGCGCAGTAGGTAAGCCAGCACTTCCCATGCAGGTGTGGCTTGTGCTCGAGCCTCCTGGGGGCATAAAGAGCTTTAAAGTCGAGCCTCTTGAGTGGAAGAAGCTGCCTGGCACGTATAATATACCTCCAGCCCCACCACTCACATGTAGGAAGGGGCCAAAGGAAGTAAGGCCAGATCCAGAGGTCTATAACTCAAGCCAGCCTTATCCTGGCAAGCTATACAGGCTATCGAAAATAGCCATCACGTGGCGAGGGCTTAAGTACCGCCTATTAGTCCTGTACCCGCTTCAGTACATACCTGTGGAAAAAGAACTCCGCTTTTACGAGGGGTTCAGGATTAAGATACGCTATGGCCCCATGGACGAGGAGAAGCCAAGGGTTAGGCCCATAGAGCCGATATTCACTGACGTCATAATGCCCCGGGTAGTGAACAAAGACATACTGCATCATGCCTGGGAAATCGACATCGATTTTAACTTCACCTACCTAATAATAACGAGGGAGAAGTTCTTAGATGTCCTCCAGCCTTTCATAGATATGAAGACCAACGTACATCATGAGGATGTCCGCGTTCAGACGGTGGAATGGATAGTGTCCAACTGGTCTGGCGATGATATTCCTGAGAAGATAAGGAACTACATAAAGAGCGCGTACCAGTTCTATAGCGTTGACTTCGTGCTTCTCTTCGGAGATGCAGATCCATACGACCTACTGGATGGCTATACCATAGATAACGATTGGGAGGTCCCAACTAGGTACGTGTACAACCCAGATGTGGAAGACGGCACGCCAGTAGATAGCAGCATAATAGAGGAGATATTTGGTCGTGATGCACCATCGTGGGCAGCCGACTACACGCCAACCGATTACTACTATGCCTGCCTTGATGGCACATGGGATGATGATGGAGATCACAAGTACGGTGAGAGCAAGTTCAACTGTAATAAAGGTGTAGAGGAGGTAGATTGGGCACCTGAGGTCTACGTAGGGAGGATACCCGTTAGAAGCGAGGAAGAAGCCCAATGGGTTGTAAATAAGCTCTGTAATTACTTAGGTGAGCGCAGCCTGAAGCCAGCCCACAGGTATAAGGTCTTCTTGCTCATAGGGAGCGTACTCGATCCATACTCAGATGGAGCAGACGTTAAAGAAGAAGTTGCAGGTATGTCCGAGATAAGGAGGATCAAGAGGCTCTATGACTCAGGTGGTGGGGATGCTCAACCGACCTTTGAGAATGTGAAGTATTTCATAAACACATATGACCCGATCCTGATTAATAGCTTCTCACATGGCGACATAGATAAGCTAGAGGACTTCATGTACTCTACCTTGAATTGCTACATACCAAATAGCTCTGGCTTCTTAATCACCGCTTACGCTTGTGATGCTGGGGCCTTTGATGGCTGCTGCCTTGGGGAGAGCCTACTTACATCTAACCCAAGCCATACGAATGGCTCTGCAGTAGCGTTCATAGGGTACTCGAGGGCAGCCTGGTACTTCAGCTATAGGTACGGTAGCAGTGGCGAGATATGCCTAGACCGTGGCATGAGCTTGCACGACATATACTTCTGGCATTACTTCTTCCTCCTCTATAATGCTAGGAGCCCAAGCCAGAGCACAGCTTGGCCAGGCATGGTGCTACATGAGATTACCCATACGTACGCTTGTATTGATTACCTATCACGATTGTCCCAGTTGAGCAAGGACGAGTGTGAGGCGTACAGGAAGAACGTGTTCGCTATTAACCTGTTAGGAGATCCGAGCTTTAGGATATTCGGCGTGCCGAGCTGGATAGACAACTACATAAGAGAGGTCGTTGAGAGGCTATCCAATATAAAAATAAGTGGCCATGGCTTCATACCAAGGTCTACCATACAGGTCATACTCAGCTACGTGGATCCCTACACGTACTCACGTACTGAGATAATCGTAAAGACCACTAAGGGAGATGATGAGGGGAGGGTGGTCGTTGAGGCCACCATACCAAGGGATGCCCCGCTTGGCCCAGCCAACATAGTGCTTAGGGATGAATATGGGAACTTCGTGATTGCTGGGCGTATAGTCGTGGTGAGGCAGGCTGCTGGCCCACCAACATCACCTCCTTCCGGAAGTGGCGGCTTCCGGCCATATGACCTCTGGCTCCCAAACCTAGCCATAGTTGGAGTAGGCATAGCCGTAGCGGCCGCTACGCTCGCGCTACTGAAGAGGCGCTAGACGTGTGTTTAATCCGTGCCATTATCCTCACGCCCACGCCGCCCGACCTCCACGAGGTAGCCTATCCGCCCCTCTACCTCCACCATGTAGCCTATCCGGCCCTCGACACGCTCGCCCCGCCTCCGCCCCATGCGCCCTGCCCTCACCAGCCCGGGCGTAAGGCGCCCTATAAGGGCGTGGTGCACCCTGTCTCGCAGCGGGGCCCGTTGAGGAACGGGGGCAAAGCGCTCCTGGTCAAGCCCGCTCGGCCGAGGAGAGACCCCCATAAGACGGTGAAGGTAAGTACCCACGCCCTGCCATGGCATGAGCATTTCGCCGAGCCATCTACCACGCCGCCTCGCCAGCAGGAACGCATTGATTTTTAGACGATAGCTGCACGGTCATATCCATCATCACCACTCCATATAGGCCGCTAAGCTGTAGACCTCGCTCACCACCAGCATGTTCCAAGCAGTAGCGTTGTTGTTGAGGAGCGCCTCCACCGTGAACGGGCTCCAGTCTTCGCCGTGGAGGCTGGGCAGGGTGAGGTCCTCCCACCCCCAGTCGTAGAACCTACCGTTGTCGCTCAGGTACTTGTAGAAGTCGAGGTTGTGGAGGTCCACATCCACCTTCTCAATATCTATAATCCACCAGCCCAGAGCGTCCTCGCTGCCATACATGCGTCTCAGATGGTACCTCAGGTAGTCTATGTCCTCCTGCGTGAGCCAGTGGGGCGCGATTAGGCCTCTCAGCTTATCCATCATGGCCTCAACCACGGGTATTATCTTGAAGCCTGAGAGGATTATCACGGGCCTCTCGTTCTTGGCGTTCTCCGCCCACTCCTCGCCAGCATAGTAGGCCCAGGGGGCTGGCCCATCGGGCCACCCCTCCGCATAGTCAATACGCCTGTGGTAGCGCGGCGGCAAATCCTGTATGCTCAGGACGTTGGCTATGTACTGGAGGCCCAGCTCCAAGTGCTCCATGAGCCAGTAGCCATCGACCAAGAGCCCGTCCACGTTAACCGGGCGGCTGGGGTCGGGGTCCTTAATCCAGACCAGCCGATAACCTCCATCGCGCCTGAGGAGGGTCTCCGTCGCGTTGACCACTATGGAGCTGATGTTCGAATAGCCTATGTAGGCTATGGTGATGTTGGTTAGAGGGCCAATATACCCACGCGGTGACTCGTACTTAGTGGTATTGGGAATCCATGGCTGGATGTCTGGTGATGCGCTTCCGCCGGATGTGAATACCGTTGGCCCAGGGAACGGGATGGCCCGTGAACACGGTAGTGATGGCATGATGAGGAAGCACGCCAGCGCAACAGCAGCGGCAACGCAAATCTTCACATGCTTGTTCACGCAGCTTCCCCCCGGAGGAGGAGAGCTCCCCGCGGTATTTAAATCTTCTCGGGCTCGGTTCTGTTAAGTCTTTTGGACCTTTACAAGGCCCCATGAAGATTAATATAGCTTTTTAAGCTCTTTCATCCCGAGGCCTCAAAGGCTTAACAGGACATCGGGCTCCTTCGTTGACTGCTTGCTCTACTGGCGCGTTACTTGTCGCTAACGCCCTCCTCCCGCCCTCCGCGGGCTCGGCAGGACTACATGGCTGGCTTCTTCTTGGCCCCGTAGAAGCGCTCCAACAGCTCCCTCAGGCCCAGGGGCTCCTCCCCCGGCGCTGGCTCTATGGTGGCCCTTATGCCCTTCAGGCTCGGCATGCCCGTCCCGTGCGTCTCCGGGTCAGCCAGTATGCTGGCCCAGGGGCCGTAGGGCACAAATATGATGCCCTTCTGGCGCCCCTCCCGGACCACACGGGCCTTCAGCACGAGGGAGCCGAAGGGGGTGCTCACCCTCACGGGGTCGCCATCTCTAACGCCCAGCGCCCTTGCGTCCTCCGGGTCGAGGAAGCAGGCCCTGACGGTGTCCCAGTAGTCCGAGCCGAGCTTCCCCCTCTCCTTCTCCGCACCCTGGTAGACCGTTCGGCCCGTGATGAGCACCACGTCCATGCGCTTCTCCTCGGCGCCCAAGGCAGCTCAGGCCTCCTCCGGCTTCTTGGGCTTCTCTATGAGCTTCTCCTTGCTCAGCAGGACGCCCTTCTTGTTGTGCGGGGCCCTGAAGACCGTATCGCCTTGCTTCTCCATCTCACGGGCCTCCTCGGCCAGGCGAGCGGCCTCCCTCATGAGCTCGTGGGCTGCGGCCACTATGTGCGTGTAGCGCTCCCACTCCCTCACCTTGAAGCAACCCTCCACGGTCAGGTCGGCCACCTTGGCGGCCATCTCGTAGGCTGCCATGGCCTTCGCTCGGGCGTACGGGTTGGAGAAGCGGGCCGCCTCGACGGCCTCATCACGCCCGAGGACGATGCGGGGGAGCTCTGGCGCCCTCCCGGCCTTTATATCGTCTATGGCCTTGTCTATGGCCCTCACGATGGCGTGGAAGACGCCCGTGCAGGCCAGTACCTTCAGCAGGTCGGCGTTGTAGATGGCCATCTCCGTGGGGTCGAGGAACTCCCTGCGGGCGCCTATCATGGAGTCCGCCGGGACGATTATGTAGCCCATCCCCTTGGCCTCCACGTCCTCGATGGCCCTCTTGCCAGGCGCATCCGAGATTATTATGGTCGGGACGCCCGCCTCGGCCAAGAGCTCACGGCCAGCCGAGGGGCCGGGGAGGGCTGCGTTAGGGCTCGCCATGATGACCATATCCGGCTCGAACTCGAGGAGCTTGGAGACCACCTCCCTGACGGCCTCCGGGTCGAGCTTCGGGCCGGAGCCCACCACGCGGACGGCTATGTCCTGCCGGTCGGCCCTCTCGTCGAGGAGGATGTCGAGCAGCACGGACGAGCCTATGTTGCCCACCTTCGCCACGCCTATCCTAATTGGGCGCTCCGCCATGCGACCACCTCAACGGGCTCCCATGAGGGGCATTTATAATGCTTCCGCCTGTCGAGGGCCTCCTCGTGGGCGACCTCATCGTTCGTCGGGATTACGGGCACGCTCTCTCCTTCGCCAAGGCCATGGCCGCCCGGGGGGCCTCGAGCAAGCTAAAGCAGGCGGACCTCGGCCTTGGCCATTCATGCTCTACCTCGGGGGCACGCGGAAACGACCTTAGGCCATCACAGGCTCGTCTTTACAGGCGCCTTCACGAGCTCGGCCAGGTCTTTCTCGCCCTCCGCATATCCGACAGCGATGAGGACATCGCCCGGCTTGAGCACGGTCGAGCCCTTTGGCCTGAAGAAGCGCCCCCCACGCCTTATGGCTATGACCCACATGCCCGTCTCCTCGGGTATCCTGGCCTCCGAGAGCGCCTTGCCGGCGAGGGGGCTTCCCCTCGGCACCTCGAGCACGGCTACCCTCTCGCCCGATTCCTCTATGGCCATCCCGAGGACGGGGTGGGGCCTGAGGCCCTTCAGGATGGGCTTCGCCATCTCGAAGGCCGCATCTGCTATCTCCTCCCCGAGGAACGCAACCCTGAGGAGGGCCAGGACGTTCTCCACGTCGGCGGAGCTGAACTTACCGGTCAGGATGGCCACCTGGAGGTCCTTGTGGAGCTCGTCCACGTACTCCTCGAGGCGCCCTACCTCCTGGGCCAGGTCGGCGCTGTTCAGTAGGAGGGCCGTATAAGCCAGGTCTATGGCGAGCTCGGATGTCTCCTTCAAATCTGCGAGGAGCTCCGCAAGGCGCTTTACCCACTCATCGGGCTCGGGAGCGGGGGGCTCGCAGTTCTCGGCCTCCTCCGCCAGCTCGAGGAGCTCGCTTACCTCCTCGGGAGAGCCTCTCGCTATGATGATGTCGCCAGGCGCGAGCGCCTCGTCGTCCTCCGGGTATATAATCCAGGCCCCTTCCCTCTTTATGGCGATGACCTCTACCCAGGGGTCGAGGGAGCCCACCCTCGAGCCCGCTATCTCGGAGCCCTCCTCCACGACGGCCCGCATGAGCCTCTCGCTCGTCCGCTTGAACATCTCCCTTATGGCGGGGTGGGGGCCCACGCCCCCCGCCACGAGCTTCGCTATGTCGGCCGCCGCATCCACTATGCGGCCTATCGCGTTAGCGGCCCGGGAGATGGGCACCAGGGCCACGGCGTCCTCGGGGCTCCTCGCTGCGAGCATGAGGCTTACCTCGAGGCTGAGGAGGAGGTCCCCGGCGTGTTCCTCGAGCTCGAGGACCTCCTGGGCCAAATCCGGGCTGTGGAAGAGGTACGAGGAGTAGGCCAGGTCTATCGTTAGCTCGCACAGGTCCTTCAGGTCCACGAGGAGCTCCCTGACCGGCACGGGCCGGAAGATGTGCTTGTTCGAGTGTTCGCCCAACCCGGCTCCTCTACCTCCTGGGACCGGGCGGAGGGGCTACGCCGGGGGATTTAAGCGCTGGGCGGTTTGGGGACCGGAAACCAATATAG
>CAYUYX010000029.1:0-9591 GCA_964449495.1 uncultured Candidatus Bathyarchaeia archaeon | reverse complement strand
GGCGAAGGCCACGTTCGTCGCCAGGTCGTAGAGGGCCGTCAGGGAGAAGCCCAGGACCCCGAGCTTGTAGGCCGACCATGCGAGGCCATCCCGGAGCCAGCTATCCCCGCTCGAGCGCCTCAGGGCCCCGCCGGCCAGCCCGTATATGGTCTCGGAGAGCGTGGTGGCCACCAGGATAGGGAGGCAGAAGCCGTAGGGGTTGATGGTCCCGTAGACGAGCCACGTCAGGGCCCCCACGGACACGCCTACCGCTGGCCCGAAGAGGAGGCCGGATGAGAAGACGATGAAGTCCATGAGCTTCACGTTCGGGAGGCCCACGAGTGCGTAGTTCGTGGCCAGGCAGGTGGCCGTCATCACGGCCGTCGCGCACGCCTCCCGGCCCCTCATCGCCGTTGGATGGATTATCCAGCCAATAAAAGCCTTGCGCCTCGGCGGGGATGCTCTGGCCAAAGGCTATTAAGCCCGGGCGGGGCGAACATACTCGACCGATGATGGAAGGACGGCGCAGGAGGCTGGCGCCCCTCGTGCTGAGCTTTGCCCTGGTGCTCTGCGGCCTAACCCTCACGTCCCTCTCCCTCACGAGAGAAGACCGCAGCTTAGCGAGAGAGGGGGATGCCTCCCTCGATGTCGGCCAATCCGTATCGGTGAGCCCCCCGGATGTACCGGAGAGCGTGCTCGTCGACGCCATATTCTTCTCCCTATCCGTCGATAAGAACTCCACGCTCTCCCTTCGCTCTCCCTCGTTGAACAAGACGGTGGCCATGGTGGAGGGGGAGAGCCTCTCCGTTCCATTAGACGAGCTCGGCCCCGTCTCCATCGTGGTCCTCGAGGCTGATGGCCCCGTCAGGGTGGCCTATTCGTACTTGGTGCTCGGCCATGAGGCCCCGTTCCTCCTGCTGTCCATACCGGGCGCCATTCTCTCCATAACGGGCCTCGCCCTCCTCGCCATCTCCTTCTCGGCCTTCCTGATGGAAAGGGCTGGCCTCGTTAGGTAAGGGGCCTGTGGGCCGGAAATCACGAAATCCTTAAATCACCTCCACCACCCGTATCCTCGGGGAGGACCGTGGGAGTATCACGGGCGCTCTTGGCGATAACGCTAACGAGCCTGATGATAGCAATCGCCATCGTCGCTCTCCCGCCCCCGATGCCCGCAAGAGCCCAGGAGTACGAGGAGGTCCCCGTATCGCTCAACTTCTGGATTAGGATTGAGGACGAGAGGTACGAGGAGGGCGGCCTCGTATCCGACTGGATTGAGGACTACCTGCACTTCAAGATAATCAGGCAGAGGAAGCCGAGGGGCGTCTGCATCCCCGCCGCCTACTTCACGGACCCGAAGTGGTTCGTGTTCAACATCTACACGGCCGGCTGGGTGAGCATGGCCGAGTGGCCGTACCCGGAGTGGAGCATCGCCCAGATGTACGCTCCGTGGTACGGCTTCATGCCCGGCATCCAGGAGCCCACCTGGTGGAACTACCAGAACGAGACCATAGACGAGGTAACCCTCGCCCTGTGCATGGGCGAGGTCAGCCCCGGGGAGTACTGGGCCAAGATACGTGAGGCCGTGAAGCTCGGCATCCAGGAGAGCGTCAGGGTCTTCACGGCCGAGACCTGGGAGTTCTTCCCGCTGAACAAGGAGAACGTGCACAACGTCGTTGCCGGCAACATGTCGGGCCTCTGGCCCATGTGGCCTCTCAGGACGGCCACGACCGCTGATGGGAAGCTCAGGGTCGCCGAGTTCTCCGCCGTCGGCCAGCTCTTCATGAGCGCCTGGAACCCGGTCCTCGGGTTCGAGTGCGTCTACTCGGAGCTGATGTGGAGATACGTCCACGATTACGGCTCCTACTCGGACCCGAGGTCCGGCGAGCCCATGCCCGATAAGGGTCCACTGGGCGGTCGAGCACGGCCCGCTCGACGTGCCGGAGACGGCCATGGTGTACGACCCGGTGGATAACCAGTGGGAGTCCGTTGGCTCCGGCCTCAAGGCCCTCGTGAAGGTAACCCTCGATTACACGTTCTCCAACTGGCACTACAGCGTGATGGGCGCCGACTGGGCCATACCCATGACCATGGCCGATGTCCTCTACGACATAGGCTTCATGTACGAGTGGAGCTCCAACGAGACGGCCGTTACGGGCGAGCCCGACCCCTTCTACCACCCGAGGTACGCAGGCCGCGTGGCGCCCACCCTCGAGAAGATAGTCGGCTGGGAGTTCGTGGACGAGGACACCCTGGTGGTGTACGGCAACTACACGCACCCAATCTCCGATAACGTAACCGCCGATTACTACGTGGTGTTCCCGACGGTTCCGTGGGAGGTCATGTCCCTCATGGAGTACCTGGTCGCCTACGGCGCACCCGAGACGGGCACCGGCTACGATTGGACGGAGGACGAGGAGGAGTACATCGACATGCTCACGGACAGCCACGTCGCCGACATGAGGGATGTGGCCGAGGGCGTGAAGGCGAAGACGTTGGACCACTACGAGGAGTTCTACCCGCCCTACTACTGCAGGCTCGACCCCTACACGCCGAGCGATGCCGAGATTGACAAGCGCTACGACGCCATCATCCACTGGATAGACAGCTACGGCCACGTGGTGGTGAGCAACGGCCCGTACTGGGTGTACGAGTACGTGCCGCCCGGCAGCATGACGATGAAGGCCTTCAGGGACGACACCTACCCGTTCACGGCCGAGTACTGGATTGACTACTGGCACGACCGCAACTTCATCCAGTTCTACGACGAGGACGAGCGCAACGCCGTGGCCGGCAAGCGTGGCCCGCCGCTCGACGAGATAACGTGGGAGGTGAGGATGGAGCAGGCCGCCGGCATCCTCGATACGGCCGCTGGCACGATAGACATCTTCCTCTGGTCCTCGCCTCTCGGCGTCTTCCTCGAGCTCCCGCCCGAGCAGCTGGCCAAGCTCAACCTGGTGAGGGCCAGCACCGGCTTCTGGGAGATATACCTCAACCCGGTGGAGTACAACGACCTCGGCCTGCCCGGCATAGTGAACGTAACGGAGGTCGACCCCGAGTGGGTGGAGTACAGGGACGTGGGCATCTACTTCAACCCGTACGCCCTCAGGCCCGTGAGGTACGCCATGAACTGGCTCATAAACAGGGAGTACCTCATCACCGAGGTGCTCCGCGGGAGCGGTGCGCCCATGTACAGCGCTGTCCAGCCCTCCGAGTACGCCAACCAGTTCGTTAAGCAGGTGTACGACGAGCTGGGCCTCATCCCCGAGGGCCATCCGGAGTGGGCCGCAGACCTGGTGAACCAGACGCTCCAGAAGATAAGGCCCCAGCTCCAGGCCAAGGGCTTCGACCTGTACATAAAGCACTGGCCGGATGGCGATTGGTGGACCCTCAAGGTGCCGCTCCCGGCCGCCCCGCCGCCTCCAGGGCCGCCTCCAGCCCGGTTCCCGTGGGAGTGGCTCGGAGCGGGCATCGGGGTTGGCCTCGTGATAGGCGCTGCCGCCTCCTTCATAGCGCTCCGCAGGAGAGCCTGAGAGAGCGGGCTGGCCCCGAACCCCCCTTATGTTTTTTCCTGAAAACGCTTATCTTACCCCCCTCTCTATCATCACTCGGTGAGGACATGGGCTATGGGACGTACATGGCCTTCAGGGTCGTGAACGCCATAGTCGTCTTGGTCATAGTGGCCTTCATAGCGTCCTACCTCTTCAACACGGCCATGGAGAAGGAGCTCATCGCATCGATACAGGAGTCGGTCCGAGCCGAGGTGATGCAGTGGGTCAAGGAGAACCCCGGCGTTACGAAGGAGCAGATACAGGCCTACTACCAGCTGAGGCTCCAGGAGGAGTACAGGCGCTTCGGCCTCGACCAGCCCTACGTGGTGAGGGTCTTCCGGAGGGCCATATCGGTCATCAGGTTCGACCTGGGCAGGTCGAAGGGGGCCATAAAGTCCTTCTCCACGCAGAGCAGGGATGTGGCGACCATCTTGCTCGAGGCCCTCCCGAACACGATACTCCTCTTCACGACGGGGACCGTGATAACCATAATAATCGGCATATACCTGGGCTTCAGGGCGGCGAGGAGCGTGGGCAGCCTGTTCGACAGGGCGCTATCTGCCGTGGCCATGGTAACCTACAGCTTGCCGATGTGGTGGACGGGCATGATGATGATATACCTCTTCTGCTACCAGCTCCCGCACAGCTTCAGCATACCGCCGGAGTGGGTGCTCCCCCACGCAGGCATAGTGGATACGCCCGTCCCGAGGGAGCCCCTGGCCTACGTGGCGAGCGTGCTGAGGCACATGATACTGCCCGTCTCGACCCTCGTCCTCGTGTCCTTCGGCGGCTACGCCTACGTAACGAGGAGCGTCGTGCTCGGCATAATGCAGCAGGACTTCGTCATGGCTGCGAGGGCGAAGGGGCTCCCCGAGCGCAAGGTCATATACGGGCACGTCCTCAGGACGGCGAGCCCATCGATAGTTACCATGAGCATCCTGAGCCTCCTCAGCTCCCTCGGCGGCGCCATCATCACGGAGGCCGTCTTCTCGTGGCCCGGCATGGGGACGCTCTACTGGATGTCCCTCTGGAACGGCGAGGTGGCCGTCCTGCTCGGCCTGACGTACATAACGACGCTCCTCTACCTGATATCCATGGTGGCGGCAGACCTCATCTACGGCCTGCTGGACCCGCGGGTCCGCGTGGGCATAATGGCCAAGGGGTGATGGCCATGGCGGGGGCTGCGAGGAAGTGCCTGAGGAGGCTCGTGAAATCCTCTAAGTGGAGGGAGATGGCGAGGGGCCTGAGGAACTTCTGGGACGAGTACAGGCGCTACAAGAGCGGGCTCGTCGGCCTCGTGCTGCTGTGCGTCATCATCTTCATGGCCGCCGGGGCCCCGCTCCTGGCCTCAGCCGAGGCGTGCGAGAACTGGGATAGGGCGCAGTACTGGGAGGAGAACCCGAAGGGCGTGCCGCCGGAGTGGATAGACTGGTTCTCGTCGGAGAAGCTGCCGAGGCAGGAGGTCCTGTACCCGACGGTGGAGACAGGGGGGCCGATATGGGTGCCGGAGAGGGCCACGTACGCCTACGCCGTCTTCACCTACGACTTCCACTACGATGCCCCGCCAGAGGACATAAAGCTGGAGATAGAGGCGGAGGTGGCGTGGAGGCCGGGCAGGCCCGGGAAGCCCGCCGCCCTCACCCTCCTGGTCTACCGGCCAGACGGGACCACCATACTCCTCCTCTCGGGCAAGCACTACGGGACGAGGAAGTGGATTTCCTTCTCTGCGGACGACAACATAAAGAGCTCCCTCATGAGCTTCGGCTCTAAGTACGAGACGCAGGAGAACTTGGAGGCCATCGGAGCCCTCGGCCTCGTCGAGGTCATGCACGCCCTCTTCTCTAAGACCGAGCCCGGCATCCTCGTCGGCAAATCCTCCATGCTGAAGGGCATATATCGCTTCGTGCTGTACATGGAGTTCTACAGCGAGGAAGACCGCTTCGAGAGCGCAAGGCTCCTCATCTGCGGGAAGGTCTTCGGCCTCCTCGGCACGGACGCCAACGGCAAGGACCTCTGGGTGGGCCTCATCTGGGGCTCCCGCCTGGCGCTCGTCATAGGCCTCGTTACGGCCGTCGTCAGCACGCTCGTGGGCGTCATCTACGGGGTCGTGAGCGCTTACGCTGGCGGGGCGGTGGACGAGTTCATGCAGAGGGTGGTGGAGCTCGTATCTTCCATACCGCTCCTCCCGATACTCATCATCCTCTCCTACTACATGGAGCCCACCGTGTGGAACATAGCCCTCATAATGGCCGCCTTCTACTGGGTGGGCCCGGTCAAGACGGTGCGCAGCATGGCCCTCCAGATAAAGGAGGAGCCCTACGTGGAGGCGGCAAAGGCCATAGGCGTCGGGCGCTGGAGGCTCATAAGCCGGTACATAGCCGCCCAGATAATGCCCTACACCTTCGCCGTCATGGCCCTGAGCGTGCCGGGCGCCATCCTCACGGAGGCGGCCGTGAGCTTCCTCCTCGGCGGCCTGGCGGTCAGGGAGCTGACGTGGGGCAAGATACTGCACGAGGCCCAGCCGCACGTGCTCTCCGGCATGTGGTGGTGGATACTCCCGCCGGGCTTCATGATATGCGTAACCGGCCTCGCCTTCGTGCTGATAGGGAACGCCTTGGACAAGATACTGAACCCCATGCTGAAGAGGTGATGGGCGATGGCGCTCCTTGAGGTAAGGGGCTTGAGGACGTACTACTACACGTACAGGGGGGTCGTCAAGGCGGTCGATAACGTGAGCTTCGAGGTCGAGAAGGGCGAGACGCTCGGCCTCGCTGGCGAGTCGGGCTGCGGGAAGTCCACGGCCGCTTATTCCATAATAAAGCTGGTCCCCCCGCCGGGGAGAATCGTGGGCGGCTCCATAATATTCGATGGGATGGACATCACGAAGATGAGCGAGAAGGAGGTGAGGGACAAGATAAGGTGGAAGCGCATAAGCATGGTCTTCCAGGGGGCCATGAACGCCCTCACGCCCGTCTACACGGTGCAGAAGCAGATAGTGGAGGTCCTCACGTACCACGCCAAGATGGACAAGAAGGCGGCCATAGAGAGGGCTGCCGAGCTCCTCGAGATGGTGGGCCTCGATAGGACGGTGCTCCGGCGCTACCCGCATGAGCTGAGCGGGGGGATGAAGCAGAGGGCCTTCATAGCCATGGCCCTGGCCCTGAACCCCGACCTCCTCATAGCGGACGAGCCCACGACCGCCTTAGACGTGGTGGTCCAGGCGCAGATACTGAACCTCATGAAGAGGCTGCAGAAGGAGTTCAACCTGAGCCTCATACTGATAACGCACGACCTATCCGTTACGGCGGAGATGTCCGACAAGGTGGCGATAATGTACGCTGGCAAGGTGGTGGAGTACGGCCCGAGCGAGCTGATATTCAGGGAGCCCCTCCACCCTTACTCCGAGGGACTTATAATGAGCATCCCGAGCCTCAGGAACCCGAGGAAGGTGAAGTGGATACCCGGCCTCCCGCCCGACCTGGTCGAGCCTCCGCCCGGCTGCCGCTTCCACCCGAGGTGCCCTCACGCCATGGACAGGTGCAAGAAGGAGGAGCCCCCGCTCGTGGAGGAGAAGGGGCGTAAGGTGGCCTGCTGGCTTTACGCAGGGTGATGGGGTATGGTCGTGAAGATGCCCAGCCAGGAGGAGCTTGAGGAGCTCGTGGACTCCATGCCGTTCGAGAGCATCGTGGCGCCGATAGGGCTGAAGAAGTACTTCACGTTGAGGAGGGGGGTCGTTGAGTTCCTGCTCGGGAAGAAGCCGAGGGCCGTGAAGGCGGTCGACGGCGTTACCTTCTTCATAAAGCCCGGGGAGGTATTCGGCCTCGCCGGCGAGTCGGGCTGTGGGAAGACGACGACGGGGAAGGTCATAATAAGGCTCTACGACCCCACGGATGGGCGTGTCCTCTTCAAGCCGAGCAAGGAGCTGCTCGACAAGGTGCTCGACATGACGGGCGGCAGCATCCCGACGTACAAGGGCTACGTGGACATAGGCTCTCTGCCGGCGAAGTACGTGCACCCCTTCAGGCGGGAGCTGCAGATGATGTTCCAGGACCCCTACGGCGCCCTCAACCCGAGGTACAGGATAAAGACGATACTTGAGGAGCCCCTGATAGTCCACAAGATAGGCGATACGCCGGAGGAGAGGCTCGAGCTCGTCATGAAGGCCCTCGAGGACGTGAAGCTCACGCCGCCCGAGGACTTCATGGAGCGCTTCCCCCACATGCTCTCCGGCGGCCAGAGGCAGAGGGTGGCCATGGCGAGAGCCCTCATCCTCGGCTCGAGGTTCATGGTGGCCGACGAGCCCGTCAGCATGATAGACATGTCCATGAGGGCGGAGCTGCTCGAGCTCATGATGGAGGTGAAGAGGAAGAGGGACCTCACGTACCTGTACATCACACACGACCTGGCCACGGCCCGCTACCTGTGCGATAGGCTGGCCATAATGTACCTGGGCAAGATAGTGGAGATGGGCGATTCCGACGAGGTGATAGACGACCCCCTGCACCCCTACACGCAGGCCCTCATAGAGGCAATACCCGAGCCGGACCCATCGAACAGGCCGAAGATGAGGGAGGTGCCGATAAAGGGCGAGGTGCCGAGCGCCGTGAACGTCCCGCCCGGCTGCCGCTTCCACCCGAGGTGCGTGGTGCTCGACCAACACCCCGAGCTGGCCGATAAGTGCAAGAAGGAGGAGCCCCCGCTCGTGGAGGTCAAGCCCGGGAAGTACGTGGCCTGTTGGCTGTACGTGAAGCAGTGAGCGTGCCCAAGGCTTTCTTGAGGGCGCCCCTTAACCCGTTTTCCTCCCTATTCGGAGGAAGATGGGGACCACCAAGAGGTCTGCGAGCCCGGGTATCATGAACGAGTACGTGGGGTCCGTCCCGCCTAAGAGGAGCAGGAGCCCCGCGATGGGCGTTATGAGGAAGAGGAGGGCGGCTACGATTGCGCTCTTGCTCCCCGCCTGGAGGCCTACGTCCCTCAGGGCGTACGAGCAGGCGAGCCAGGTGAGCATGTAAATCATCAGGTTGGGTATCATGAGGACGTATATGATGTCCGTCGTCTCCTTGAAGGCGAGTATCATGTCCCACCGGTAGGATAGCCATGCGTAAGCGGTGAGGGAGCTGAGGGCCAGGGACAGGGCTCCCTTGAGGCCGAGGAGGAGGGCGGCTATCCTCGTGGATTCCACGAGCAGGCTGTTCCCTGCGGATAGGTAGCCGGTTACGAGGGCGAGGGATGAGAGCCCTCCCACGAGGAGGAAGGCGCTCAGGACCACGATGTTGGTGGGCTCCATGACCTCTATCTCCCAGAGGGTTACCCTCGGGACCCCGTACCACGTCCCCATCACGGCGAGGGCCCAGGTGGCGACCGTTATGGAGCCGCTCGTGGCCGCCCCGATGGCCCCTATGGCCAACTTGGCCCTCGTGGAGAGCCCTCTGCCCAGCGTGGTCAGCCAGAGGAGGAAGGCCACCACGGGGACGAGGAAGACGACGACGTGCCCCGGGGTCTCGTAGCCCACGGCTGCGCCATCGAGGCCGCGCAAGGGGGCCACCGAAATTCCCTCCCATGGCCTCCTATAAGTATTCTGGCCTCCGGCTGGCGTGTTTTTAAAATCCGGGCGTCGGTATTACCCCGGAGAGGGCCATGAGCGATTGGAGGGGCCTGCTCGAAGAGCTGTGCAGGGCGAGGGCTCCTGGTCCTGCTCCCTCCTTCTCGGAAGTGCACGTCCTGAAGGCCATAGAGGTCATAGCCACAGCGGGGCGCATAGGGAGGGCGAGCCTTGCGAGGGCCCTCGGCCTCGGGGAGGGCGCCGTCAGGACGCTGCTCGATAGGCTGTCGGAGAGGGGCCTCACGAGGACATCTCGGCGGGGGTGCGAGCTGACGGAGCTGGGCCTGGCGCTCTGGGAGAAGATAAGGTCGAGGCTGGCGGGGAAGGCGGAGGTCGGAGAGCCCTTCCTCTCGCTCGGAAAGCACAACGTTGCCCTCCTCGTGAGGGGAGGAGCTGTCAAGGTGAGGAGGGGGATAGAGCAGAGGGACGAGGCCGTCAGGGCTGGGGCGTCCGGGGCCGTAA
>CAYUYX010000028.1:0-9667 GCA_964449495.1 uncultured Candidatus Bathyarchaeia archaeon | reverse complement strand
CCTCAAGAGCTCTTTTCCTCCCTCAGCTCCACGAGGACGCCGTGGGCCGATCTGGGATGGACGAAGTTGTACCTCGAGCCGTCATGGCTAATCCTCGGCTCATCGTAGACGAGCACGGCCCCAGCACGCCTGAGGGCCCCCATTACCTCCTCCATGTCGTCCACGAGGAAGGCCACGTGGTGGACGCCCTCGCCCCGCTTCGAGAGGAACTTCGCCACGGGTCCCTCTGGCCCGAGGGGCTCCATGAGCTCTAACCGCACGCCCCCCACGTTCAGCCAGGCGGCCCTCATGCCCTGCTCCTCGACGACGACCGTGCGCTCCACTTCAAGGCCCAGGACTCCCGAGAAGAACCGCAGCGCTTCATCAAGGCTCCTGACGGCCACCCCTATGTGGTGGATGCCTACCAGGCCCATCCCGGCTTCACCGCCTCGGGGAGGCCCTCGCAGCATTTGAGCTTTTAGCGAGGCAGCGGGGATAGTGCAAGCCCCGGCAGCAGGGGATATGTTTTAAGCCGGCCGCTCTCACAGGCCCACCGGTGTACATCATGGGCGTGGTGTGCTGTACCCCCAATTTCAGCACGTCGGACCCGGGGGTCGTGGAAGCCATAGTAAGCGCCATCCGGGCCGTGGAGGGGGCCTACGTGCTCGACTACACCTACGATGAGCACTACAACCGCCTCGTGGTAACCTTCGTGGGCGATGGGGAGGCGGTCCTGAAGGCCATGCTGAAAGCGGCCGCCAGGGCCGTGGAGCTCATAGACATGCGTTACCACAGGGGCCAACACCCGAGGATTGGGGCCGTCGATGTCGTGCCCTTCATCCCCGTGTCCGGCGTCAGCATGGAGGGCTGCGTTCGCCTCGCCAGGGAGTTCGGGCGCAGGTTCGCCGACGAGCAGGGGGTGCCCGTCTACCTCTACGCCGAGGCGGCCACGAGGCCGGAGAGGAGGAGCCTCGATTGGATAAGGGAGGGGGAATTCGAGCGCCTCGAGGAGATGATGGCCAGGCCGGGGCGCGAGCCCGATTTCGGGCCGAGGAAGCCACACCCGACCGCTGGGGCTACGGCCGTGGGGGCGAGGAAGCCGATAGTGAACTTCAACGTGGACCTCGCGACGACGGACCTGAGGATTGCCAGGGCGATAGCGAGGGCTCTCCACTCCGAGAAGGGAGGGCTCTCGAACGTGAAGGCCATAGGGGTTTACGTGCCGGAGAGGGGCTGCGTCCAAATCGGCATGGTGATATCTGACCCGGAGAAGACGCCCCTCCACCGCGTCATGGAGCTCGTGCGCCTTGAGGCGAGGCGCTACGGCGTCCCCGTGCTTAGAGCCGAGTTCTGTGGCCCAATCCCCCTCAAGGCCCTCATAGAGGTGGCCCGCTATTACCTCCAAGTCGAGGGGCTACGTGAGGACGGCGTCCTCGAGGTCGCCATAGCGAGGGCGATGGGGAGGTGGCCGGGCTGAGCCGGGAGCCCGCCGACTTGCTCATCTACGGGGCGTCCGAGCTCGCAACGCCAATTGGGCCAGCCCCCCTCACGGGGGAGGGCATGAGGCGCCTCATGGTCGTGGAGGAAGGGGCGGTTGCGATAAGGGATGGCCTGATTGTGGCCGTTGGGCGAACGGGTGAGCTGAGGCGCTCCTTCGAGGCCGAGGAAGAGCTCGATGTCTCCGGCATGACCATCGTCCCCGGCTTCGTGGACCCCCACACCCACCTTGTCTTTGCGCCCGAGGGTTATCGGCCGGAGGAGCTCGGGATGAAGATAGACGGCCTCTCCTACATGGAGATACTGGCCCGTGGGGGAGGCATAATGAAGACGGTCAGGGCCACGAGGGCCGCTCCCGAGGAGGCCCTGGCCAGGGAGTGCCTGAGGAGGCTCGACATCATGCTCCTCCACGGGACGACCACCGTGGAGGCGAAGAGCGGCTACGGCCTGACCGTCGAGGACGAGCTCAAGTGCCTGAGGGCGCTCAGGAGAGCGGACGAGGAGCATCCCATCGACGTGGTGAGGACCTTCTTGGGCGCCCACGCCATTCCGCCGGAGTTCGCCGGGAGACCCGACGATTACGTACGTCTCGTGGTAGAGGACATGCTTCCTGCGGTGGTAGAAGGGGGCCTCGCCTCCTTCTGTGATGTCTTCTGCGAGAGAGGCGTTTTCACGCCCGAACAGGCCAGAAAGGTGCTCTCGGCGGGCAGGGAGCTCGGCCTCACGCCCAAGATTCACGCCGATGAGTTCTCGGATACGGGCGGGGCTCTCCTTGCGGCCGAGCTCGGGGCCGTATCGGCGGACCACCTCCTCCACGCATCCGATGAGGGCTTGAAGGCCATGGCCGAGGCCGGCGTTGTAGCCGTCCTGCTGCCCGCAGCCCCACTCACCACCATGCTCTATCGCTTCGCCGATGCGAGGAAGATGATAGATGAGCTCGGGGTCCCCGTCGCCCTCGGGACGGACTTCAACCCAAATTGCCCCGTGGAGGACATGCAGACCGTCATGGCCCTGGCCTGCTACCGCATGAGGATGAGGCAGGAGGAGGCCCTGGCGGCCGCCACGTTGAACGCAGCCCACGCAATAGGTCTATCTGGCCAGGTGGGCTCCATAGAGCCGGGGAAGAAGGCCGATATAATTGTTCTCGACGTGCCGAGCCACGAGCACGTGGGCTACAGGCTCGGGGCAAACCTCGTCAGGTACGTGGTGAAGGCCGGTGAGCTCGTGGTAGAGGAGGGGCGCCTCCGCTACTAAGCCCTCCACATCAAATCCCAATCTCTCGGCCGGGCCCTCGGCAATCTCACGAACGGTGGGGGCCTATCGTGGAGAAAATTATTATAAGGCCATTCATAAGCCTTCATAAGCCCTGCGCATTATCTCTACGTTCTTCTCGGCAGCCTCTCCCCTGAAGCGCATCTTAACGGTCTCCAGGCTCTTGCCATGGCCTCAGGCTCATGGCCCTCGGCTGTCAAGCCTTAAGCCTTTCCACTCTGGCCATCTTCACCACAACGAGCACGAGGTCGCCTGAATCTGGGCAGCATGAACGGCACCTCACGCTTGTAGGCCAGGTAAGCCTCCCCGAAGCGGGCTCCGAGCTCACACTCCTCCACGAGCTTCAGGTAGGCCACGACTATGGGAAAGAGGAGGGTCCACGTGGGGACGAGGAAGGAGGGCGAGCCGAGCGAGAGGGCCAGGCCCATGGGGTAGAGGAGCTCGCCTAACGTCATGGGGTTCCTGCAGAGCCCGTAGGGGCCGGTGGTTACGAGCTTTTTAGTAGGCGCAATCGGGATGGGCGTCCCCCGCCCGATCAAGCCTTATATCAATAACATCGGACTCGGACTCCCTAGAGAGCACACAGTCCAGGTCAGCTATCTTAATCATCGGCTTAGCTCTATTACCTACCTCTCCTCCGCCATAGGACTACCAGGGCAATGATTACAGCGAGGACTACAACCGTAGATGCTATTATGACTAAAGGTGCAGGTAGGGCAGGTGGTGCTGGCTTAGCCCTGACCGTGTAGCTGTACTCTGGCGATACTGCCTGATTACCAACTTTATCAAGCGCATATATCTTGTACAGGACGGTGGTTCCCGCCGGTTGACGTGGGATAGTGGCCGTGTAGTAGCCATCGGGGCCTAGCGTCATGGTCATGTTACTCCACGTAGTCCCACCATCGGTTGAATAGCTCAATATCACTTCTTCCACACCGCTGAGGGCATCCGTCACGCTTACCTTGACGGTCACATCATCCTCCTCGGTTGGCGCCTCCGGGCTAATAGCGGGTTCCCCTATGGTGGGCTCTGTATTATCCACTGTTATTGTGACCTCGCGCTCGGCCACGTTGCCTACTTTGTCGTATGCGATGACTTTAATCGTGTGTGTTCCATCCGGATATCCTGTAGTATCCCACACACATTCATACGGATGATCGTAGTCCGTGAATACCGGGCTACCGTCTATGTAGAATTCCACCTTCTCTATCCCAGATGGGTCGCTGGCATCCACAGATACGGTTATAGCCCCTCTAATATATTCTCCCTCGGGTGGATACGTGATCTCCAATATGGGAGGCTCCGTATCTACGAGCCCTGGCTCAGTAAGCCAGGGCTCGTATATCAGATATTCCGGACCGTCTTTGCTGTACACCTCCTCAGGATCATACGGGTCGCCCTCTTCCTTATATTCTGGGCCACTTGGGCTTCCCCACCAATTGTATGTGGCATTTACCACGTAAGTGCCAGAATTGTATAGGCCATGCCCAGCGTTGCTAGTTATGTTACAATAATGAACCACCACATTTGAAGTATGGTGGAAGATGCGTATGCCATCATCTCCATTATTGCTTATCCTGCATCCCAATATGGATACGTCTGAGGTAAGCCACCAGAGGGATATGCCATCGTCTCCATTATTGCTTATATTGCATCTTGTTATGGATACGACTAGGGAATACCAACTGCAAGATATACCATCATATCTATTGTTGCTTATCTCACATCTTGATATGGATACGTGCGAAGAAGAGCAACAGACTATGCCATACCCGTCATTATTGCTTATCTCGCACTCCGATATCGCAATATAGGACGAGAACGCTATCTCAATTCCTACATCGGCATGTGATACGTTTATTCCACTTATCGTTACATGGGAGGAGTCTACTACTATCACCTGTCCAACATCAGATGGTATCGTGTAGCCATCGGCATTAAGCACATAGCATAATGGCCTGCCATTGACGGTATTATTTTGTATCTCGTGGACATAATCCTCAACCATATCGCCCCAAAGTAGTATACCGTCGTGTATAAAGATGTTATTGACGATAGATATGTTTGAAGAATAAGCGCAGTATATGCCCATCCCCTCATTATCGCTTATCTCGCATTCTGATATGGATACGTTCGAGGAAGAAATGCAGAATACACCATCATAGTTATTGCTTATTACACAATTCTCTATTATCACTCCCTCATCGCTCTCTATCCACAACCCTGGATAATCATAGCGATATCCGCATTCATGCAGCTCGCTATCTCGCATAATCAGTCTGCCATATACGTAAAATAGAAATTCGTATTCTGGATTATACGCGGTGATCACCGAGCCGGATAGTACATTGAATATCCCCCCGGATTTCACCAATATCTGAAACTCTCCATCATATGTGCAGTTCATGTATAATGTAACGTTAATGAATGTTAGGTTCCCCCCGGGCTCTACTGTTAGATTTCCGGTCAGGATTATCACTTCATCCTCCCTGACCTCCGTGCCACTGACGACCCAGTCCCCCGGGCTTGGCGATAAAGGCTTCGACTCGGGAGACTCGGTCATGCCAAATTCCTCTCTCGCCCATTCACCGTATAGATGAGAGTAGGTCATGTTAAGTTCCCTTCTCATCCATTCATCGTAGTATTCATGCCCCCTTCCTTTCTTAGCCATATCAGCCCTGAGGAGATGAGACATGAAAGGAGGCAGCTCTACGTTAAATCCTGATACGAACCTCTCATCCCTTTGGGCGTCAATAGTGCCCGGGCCTCCGGCTCCTGCCCTCCTAATCGGGCCCCTCCATGCCTCGCTTATACCAAGTATGGGAGCTCCTATACTTGAGAATAGGATTAGCGCCATAGCGCACAGAGCGAGCGAAGCCCGCACGCGTTCTGTCATGTGCGGGCTCATTATACATCACTGCTAATCATGCCCCTCTTCTAGTTATTTAAGTTTTGCGGAGAAGCAGCCGGGGCCTGAGAAGCACGTTAGCCTACCGAGCACTCATAGTAAGAGAGGAGGAGACCTAGATGAGTGGTCAGTGAAGAATTTCTCATAAGGGTATCGGGATCATAAAAAGAAGATGTCTAGAATCCCTTAGGCCGGGCTAGCCCATGGCTCCCGGCGCAGGCGAGGCTCCTAGGCGCCGGGGTCGACGGGGCCATTGGGGGCCGCTATCGCCTTGCGGCATAGGGAGGCGGGGGAAGGAAGCCAAGCCATCTATCGGCCCATGAGGAGATAAGCCAAGAGAAGAATGGGGTGGCCAGGAGGGAGGAGAAAGCGCTCACCGCTTTAAAGATCTTGCTCCTCCTCGCACGGCTCCACCTCGCGAAGCGCTCGGCGAGAGAAGGCATATCTAATCACCTTTTAAACTTCCTTCGGAGAAGATCCTGGGCGTCCTCCTTAACGGTAGTACTCCGGCTCAGCGCTCCTCCTCAGCTCCTCAAGCCCCTCGTCGGAGAACCTCCACAGCCCGCTAGCGGGCCTCTCCGGCACTACCCTGAGCTCCTCGGTGAGCACGTCGTTCAATAAGACAGAGGGGGCGCCCGTGTATATGGCTATAGCCCTTATCCAGCTTGTCTCCCTATCTGGCACGACGATGCGGATCTCGACGGGGCCCAATTGGCGCACGGGCAGAGAGCGGCCTGCAGCATCGGCGATCCCCGGCAGGAGCGGGGAGCCCTCCACATCGAACCCCAGCCTCTCGGCCAGAGCCCTCGGCAATCTCACGAACGGCAGGGGGCCTATCGTGAAGCCCGTGTTAACCTTGGCGCTCGCCTCCACCTCTCCGGAGCCCCCCGGCCTCCTAATGGCCACCTTCACCCACACCGGCATCTCGGCCTTCCTCCAACAGCTTCTTCAGCTCCTCCAGTACCTCGGGCGGGAGCTCGCCCTCCATGGTGTCTGCGTAGAACCTTATCTCCTCACGCTCACGGGCCTTCTCAGGCAATTCCCCCAGCCACCTTTATCGTATGAGCGTAGCGAGCTATATATCCCTTCATTCTCCAGACTCCCGTCAAGCTCAGCGTCATCACTCCCACTCTATCGTGGCTGGCGGCTTGTGCGTTATGTCATAGACGACCCTCACGACCTCGGGTATCTCGTTCGTTATGCGGGTCGCCATGCGCTCCAAGAGCTCCCAGGGCAATCGGGCGAAAGAGGCCGTCATGGCCTCCCTGCTCTCCACGGCCCTTATGGCCACCACGTACCCGTAGGCCCTCTTATCGCCCTTCACGCCCGTGGTGCGTGTATCGAGGAGGACGGCGAAGTACTGCCAGAGCTGGCCGGAGAGGCCGGAGCGCTCCACCTCCTCCCGCACGATGGCATCTGCCTTGCGCACTATATCGATCTTCTCCGGCGTTACCTCCCCTATTATGCGGACGGCCAGGCCGGGGCCTGGGAAGGGCTGGCGCTCCACCACCTCGCCCGGGAGGCCGAGCCGCCTGGCGACCTCTCGTACCTCGTCCTTGTAGAGGTCCCTGAGGGGCTCTACTATGGCCTTGAACTCCATGCGGGCCGGCAGGCCAGCGACGTTGTGATGGGTCTTTATCTTGTCCGAGAAGCGCCTGAAGCCCGACTCGATGCGGTCCGGGTAGATGGTCCCCTGGATGAGGTACTCCGCCCCTATGGCCCTGGCCACACGCTCGAAAACCCGGATGAACGTCTCGCCTATCCTGCGCCTCTTCTCCTCAGGGTCCACCACGCCCCTCAGGGCCTCAAGGAACTCCTCCCGAGCATCTACGATATGGAGGTTGGGGAGGAGCTTTGAGAACACACGCCTAACGTATTCTACCTCGCCCTCCCGCATGAGGCCCGTATCTATGAAGACGGCGTGCAGCCTCTCCCCTATGGCCCTTGAGGCCAGGACGGCGGTCGTGCTTGAGTCTATCCCCCCGCTCAGGGCTATTATGGCCTTCCCCGGCCCGATGGAGCGCCTGATCTCCTCTATCGCCTTAGGGATGAAGTCCTCCATGCGCCAATTTGCCTCGCAGCCGCAGACGCCGAAGACGAAGTTTGAGAGCATCTTCAGCCCGTTGGGCGTGTGGACGACCTCCGGGTGCCACTGGAGCCCGTAGATACGGCCGGAGGGGTCCCTGAAGGCCGCTACTGGGCAGTTATCCGTCTCGGCCAACACCTCGAAGCCCTCCGGCAGGCGGGCCACCCGGTCCCTATGGCTCATCCAGACACGCTCGACGGGGCCGAGCCCCTCCAACACGCCGACGGGTCTCAGGATGCGGGCCTCCGCAACGCCGTACTCGGCCACATCGCCTCGCTCGACCTCGCCCCCGAGGAGCTTCGCCAGGAGCTGGTGGCCGTAGCAGATGCCCAGGACGGGCAGCCCGAGCTCAAGAACGCCCCTGTCGAGCATGGGGGCGCCTGGCTCGTGGATGCTCGCAGGCCCGCCGGAGAGGATGAGGCCCCTCAAGACCGCTCGCTCGCCGAAGGCCCCGACCAGCTCATCGGCCTTGATGTCGCCCGGGACTATCTCGGAGTAGACGTGGAACTCCCTCACCCGCCTGGCTATGAGGTGGCAGTACTGCCCCCCGAAGTCCAGGACCGCTATGCCATCCGGCCTCAAGGCCCCATCCAGGCCTATGAGCGGCGGGGGGATAAGCTTGCCCATGGCGGTGAGCTCCATCACCATGTTATTAAGGCCCGATGCGGAGGGGAGAGCGGTGCCCGTCGTGAGGGAGGAGGTGCGCTGGTGGCTTGAGCTGGCCCAGAAGAACCCGAGGAGGGCCGAGAGGGCTATGGAGGATACGGATTACCCGGAGGCCGTCGCCCTTGTCAAGAGGAGGGTAGGGCTTGAGAGCCCTTGAGCACATAGATAGGGATATCCTGAACGTCATCGGGGAGTTCCTGACGAAGCTGGCCAAGCGTGTGAGGCTAAGGGAGGCCTACCTCTTCGGAAGCACGGCCAAGGGCGAGCGCCTCCCGGAGAGCGATGTGGACATCGTGGTCGTGGCGGACGAGTTCGAGGGCATGCCCTTGTCCGAGCGCATAAGGATAGCCTACCGCCTCTGGCCCCTGGCGGATTACTCGGCCGATATAATACCCCTCGGCCCAGGCGAGTTCGAGCGCAAGAAGGAGCGGAGCGTGGCGCTGAGAGATGCGAGCCGGTATTGGATAAAGATATATCCGTGATATAGCCCACGACGTGCTAAAGGCACGGTTTATATCACCGCCTCCCAAGAGGAGTGGGTGGCGGGCTCTTGCCGGACGTAGATAATGGGCGTGTCCAAAAGCTCATCTCCGAGCTTCGTGAGGCTCTCTCGCTCCTTAACAAGGCCCTTGAGCGCCCACGTGAGGCGTTCCTATCGAGCTGGAGGGACAGGCTATCAGTGAGATACCTCATCGTGGAGATAGTCGAGGCCAGCACATCCCTCGGCATTCACCTGCTTGAGGCCGAAGGGGGAAAGGCCCCCGAGACCTACGGCGAGGTATTTAATAAGATGGCCGAGAGAGACATCATATCTTGGGAGGTAGCCGAGGGGATGAAGAAGCTCGTTGGGTTGAGGAACCTCGTGGTCCACAGGTATTGGGAGGTAGATGATGGGCGGATTTACGATGAGGGCCGGGGGAGCGGGTTAGAAGTGATAAGGCGCTTCATAGAGGAGGTCGAGGCCTACCTTGCGCCCCGCCGTGCTTAAGTTCTATCGCCTGAGCGGGGAGGAGAAGGAGCGCATCTTGGCCCTTTTGGCCGATAGGCTATCGAGCAGGGCTGAGCTCGTCTTCGCCATCGTCTTCGGGGGCTTCCTGGAGGAAAGGCCCTTCAGGGACATAGACGTAGGCGTCTACCTCGCCCACGGGACGAGGGCCGGCGAGGACATCGTGGAGGCCGCTCTCTACGCCGAGGAGCTATCGGCCGAGCTCTCCAGGCTCGTGGGCCTACCCGTGGACGTCGTGGTGCTCAACCACGCC